>JAZQJB010000102.1:0-13639 GCA_045541375.1 Eubacteriales bacterium
ATCAATGCCTATGTCGATCATTGAGTCTCCCGACGTGCGAAGCAGATAACAATCACCATCGATCCACTCTTCCGGAATGGCAACGTAGCCTTGAATCATCTGCGAGTTGTCTTCGGGCTTGCCGCATACAATAGATCCTACAATGGCAACGCGTCGGAACGCGGTCTTCATCTTTTCTTGCCCATTGATGGAAAGTGTATCCTTGCCGTTATATTTGATAACCCCACGGTCACGGAGCGTGGTCAGATAACGGTATCCCACCGATTTGCTCATTTCCATATATTCAAGTATATCCTTAAATTTTGGCGATTCACCGTTGTTTTCTCTTATGTAGCGGTGAATGAACTCCGCCATTTGATTCAGTTTCTTTTCATTCATCCTTTTCATAACTGCCTCACAAAACTACGTGCAATAAAAGAACCAAAGGTTCTTATATGGTATATCACATAACGAATCGTTTGTCAATACATTTTTGAAAATCGGTTTGGTAATTAGTGCTATACAGAGTTTTATTCTTGACTGTAAATAGAAAAGGTGGTATCATATATTTGAAAGTTTTTGTTTTTTGGCAGAAAACCCGAAAAATGTTGTCTTATATAATGAAGGATGAAAGAAAGGAGGCGGTCTTATGAATGACGAGCAGAGGATCATCGAGCTGTTATTTGAGCGCGATGAAGCGGGGCTTAGTCTTTTTGAAAAGAAATACAAGGCTTTGTGCCTGAAGCTTGCTCTCGATATCACGGGCGACGAGCTGACCGCAGAGGAATGTCTGAACGACCTCTATCTCCGCCTTTGGAATTCTATCCCACCCGAGCGGCCCGCATCTCTCAAGAGCTTTGCTTGCCGCATAATCAGAAATCTTGCGCTTAACGCCCTCAAGGCACAAAACCGACAAAAGCGCAGCGCGATTCTTGAAGAACTCGACGAATGCATACCCGCCGAGATGCCCGATTACGAATCGACGGAGATCGGACACCTTATCGACCGTTTCCTTGAATCCTTGCCGAAGCTTGACGCGCTGATATTCGTTCGCAGATATTTTTATTCCGAGCAGGTCAAAAAGATCGCCGCCGTAACCGGACTTTCGGAAAACGGGGTCAGTAAAATGCTCGCGAAAACTCGCAAGGAGCTTAAAAATTACTTATTGAAAGGAGGAATATCATTATGAGAAAAGAAGATCTTTATCGAGGAATCTCGGAAATTTCCGACAAATGGATAATCGAAGCGGGCTCGGACGAGGCGCTCGCCGCGGCGGCGAAGAGGAAAAATGCTAAAAAGCCCCTTTCCTCCGTCGTTGGATATGAAATGCGAAAGATACTCTCCGCGCGTTATTTGTGGATATTCCTTCTTGTTATGCTGCTGATCAACTCCGCGATAGCCTGGACGAGTGTCAAGAGCACTCGAACCGCTTCGGAAAACCGAATGATCGCGCGCTTTGTCGAGGGCTATTTCGCCGCGCCCGAGGAATATGACGCGCATTATGCAAAGATTCTCGCCTTCAACGAAGAGCAGAACGAGCTTATGAAGCAAGCGATAGCTTCGGGGAACGATGATTTCGTGCCCGAGCGATATCCGAACAAGTATTCAACCTCGGACAGAATATCCGACGAGTCTCTTTTCAGAATTCTTTATCGCGCTATCGAAGAAGCGGGGGAATATCCCGACAAGATCAAGCCCATTATCGACAGCGCGCAGCGCAATCTTGAGTCGCTCCCCGCCATCGGCGCGGATGAGGGCGATTACGTCTACCGCTATCAGATGAAGATAATAGAGCTTTACGGCGAGCTTCTTGAAAACACGCGAATAGGCGTGGAATATATCTACGGCTGGGATGAGTATTTCAGCTACGCCACGGTCAACTTCTTTATCGCCGTGACGGTGATAATGTTCTCCGCACTCGTTTTTGCCCAGGAAAAGCAGAACGGCTTTCTCTCTGTCCTCCGCAGTACGCGCGAGGGAAGGATGACAACTGCGATCGGAAAGCTTTTGACGCTCGTGATCGCATCTCTGCTGACCGTGGTGATATTCACCCTCTCGACCTTTGCCGTATTCGGTATGAGAAGCGGATATTCCTCGCCGATGAACGCGCTTCAGGCGATTGGCGGTTTTACTCTTGCGCCGTATCAGATCACGGTCGGTGAATATTTCCTTGCATCGTTTGGAATTAAAATACTGACCTTTCTGCTCCTTTCCTTCGCCGTTGCGGCAATATCCGTTGCTTTCTCGAACTACGCCGTGATATTCGTCGGAGGATTTACGCTTTGGGGAACGAGCTTCCTGCTTTATTCGAACGTTGATTCCTCGCGCGCCCTGAAGTTGCTGAATCTTGCGGGTGCCGCCGAGACAAACGGACTTTTTGAGCGATTCGGATCGTTGAACATTTTCGGCGCGCTCTGCGGTTATCTGCCGTTCCTTCTTATAATCTTTGCGGCATTGACCGTTATATGCGCGGTCTTTTGCGCCGTGATGCATACCCGCGGATTCGTTGGCATCAGCTTTGCCTTTATCGATACCGCAAAGGCAGAGCTGCGCCTTGCCGTCAGCAAGATGTCCTCATTCATTTCGCGATTCGGTGTTGAAAGAAAACGCGAGATCAGAAGCTTTTCCTCCTCTCTCGTCTCGGCGGAGATATTCAAGAGCCTGATCTCTTCGCGCTTCATAATCGCTCTCGTGCTGATCCTTTGCGTGAAAACGGCTTATTCCGCAGAGCTTTACAGCGCACCGAAGTCTTATTCGGATGAGGTCTATTACGAATATATGACCCACCTCGAAGGCGAGCTTACCGATGAAAAGCTCGGGTATATCCGCGCCGAGAGAGAGGATATCGACTCGATCCTGCGCCAAAGGGAGCAGATGCAGAACGCATACCGCGACGGAGAGATCGATTTCAACGAATACTACGATTATCTTGCGCGCTACAACTACGCCGAATCGCGCAACGAGCTTCTCAAAGTCATCGAGGAACACGCAAAGTATCTTGCCGAGGCGGACAACGGCGGCTGGTTCGTCTATGACACCGGCTGGCAGAAGCTTTATTCGGGCGACGCCGACCTCTTTCTCTATACCGCCATTCTCCTTCTGCTTGCGGGAATATTCGCGTCCGAATATTTTTCTCGCGGCGAAAAGGGCGGATTTGCAAGAATACTCCGCTCGACCAAGAAGGGACGCGAGCAGACCTTCTCGGCAAAGCTTATCAGCGCGGCGATAATGTCGCTGACGCTGACCGTCATCACAAGCGCGATCGATATTATTTCGGTCTTCGGCAATTACGAAATGCCCGCGCTGTCGGCTCCCATCGTTTCGATCAGGGAATTTGCCGCGCTCACACCCTCGCTGACCGTTGGCGGATATATGGCGGTCTTCCTTGTTTTGCGCATAACGGGCGCGCTTTTGATGGCAATGCTCGTCTGCGCACTCTCCGAGCTCCTTTGCAGATATCTGCCCGTGCTCGGAACCGTGATAGTACTCACACTTCTGCCCGCGTTCTGCGTCGGATTCGGCATCAGCGCGGCAGAACCGCTCAATTTCCTCAACCTCCTTGCAGGCACGCCGATCCTCATCAATTCCGCCGAGACCGCACTCTTCGGCTCGGATTGGGGAATGCTTGCAATATGGATAACAGCCGCCGCCGCGGCGATCGGAGGCATTATGATGCCCGCGAGAAAGATGTATGTAAAATGAAAAGATTATCAGTTTTATTATTGACCTTATTAATACTGCTCACCTCCTGCGGCGAGCTGCATTACGTCGAGACCGAAGCTCCCGAAACTACGGAATCCCCCGAAGCCCCCGCAGAGGGCTGGACTCCCGCAGATCTAAACAGTATTGACGGGATCGATACGGTCTTCAGCAATAATAAATTCACGGGAAGCTGTCCACGAATCAGAGTTGACGGCGAATTCGTTTACGTATGGCCTCGGGGCTCGGGACTGTTTTACCGCTTCAGCCTTTTAACGGGAAAAATAACGAAGGTCTGCACCGATCCTCTCTGCGTTGGTGAGGAATGCCCGTTTGCCAAGGGCTCGGACAACTGGTTGCTCGACGGTAATTTCGTCTACTATATTCGGGAAGACAGTGGATATGCAAAAGATCCCGAAACGGGAAGAGGAAAGCTTCATTGGGAATATTCGATCCACCGCTACGATATGAAGAATCAGAAAAACGAGTGCCTTTACGAGATCCCGGACGATGGAATCGGTTATACGCTCTTTGATATTCTTTCTGACGGATATCTGTACTACACCCGCAGTCGGTACATTGAAAATAATGACGAAAAGAAGGCGTATTACGAAATATACGTTTGCCGCACCAAGCCCGAGGAGATCGCCAAAACCGAGGAGATTCTATACAAGATCGAAGAAAAATACAGCGGGGACTACAGCAACCTGATCGAGGTGACAGAGGATTACTTTTACTTTCTCACAGGCCCGATGAACACGAATCTCGTCACCCGTGTTTCAAGAAAAGACGGAAGCACGGATCTTATGACCTACCCCTTCTACGGCATCAGCACAGCGCGGGTCGGTGATTACTGCTATTACCTGAGCTGCCAAGGCGAGCCTGTCAAATACGTGACATCCACGGACGGAAAGGGCGAGGTTATAGTTGACGAAAATGGCGATCCGATACTTACACCGCTTTACGAGCGTTACTATACCAAGCGCAATCTGCTGACACTTGAAGAAACCGTTTGGGAAAAAGCACCGGGATATCCAAGCAGTATTCCGGGGTACGTTACCGATGTCACCGATAACTATCTCTATCTTGATTTCGAGGACGGACTTTGGCGTTGTGATCACGATGGAAACAGGCTCCGGCTTGTTCGAAGCCAAGAACAGCTTGATGCCCGCCCGATCAAAAGCATTGATGATCGATTGATATACGGCAACTGGATATTTGAATCGGACGCCGAAACCTTCGTCGTCTACGATATGGAAAGCGGAAAATATTTCTCATTTGAACTTGAATAAAGGAGAAACACCATGAAAACTTCAAAGAAAAACGCACTTATTCGCGCATTATCTATCGTTCTTTCGTTTATTTTGCTTCTCCCTTTGCTGATTTCCTGCGAGGATGGCGGAAACGAGACCCTCGGCAGTTCGCTTGGCTTCGATAAGGACGATGACGAGAGCGAGCTGAACGTCAGGGTTCAGGTCGAATGTACTCCTCTCAACGGTAAGGATATTCAGTTTGCTAACGGCTTTATCTACTTTGCCGGCAACAACGCCGGTTTGTTCAAATATGATCCTGCCACCGATACGGTGAGCGAGATCTGTTCGGATCCGCTTTGCAGTCACATGGGCGCAAAAGATGCTTCCTGCAACTTCGGAAAACGAAAGGGACTTGGTTTCCGCGCTTTCTCCAACGTTGTGATATATCATGCGTTAGCAAGAGTTGAAGGCGAGGATATGGCGAAAAACCGTTTGTTTTCTTATGATCCTATCAAGATGAAAAATATTATGATCGACAAAAATCCTTCAACCGCAAGCACCTCGAGGATCGGCAACAGATATTACTATTCCGAAAACATTACCGTAAAAGAAGAAAACGGCGAGAAGGTCAACTACACCAATCTCAGACAGCTCGATCTTTTTACGGGCGAGGAGATAATTTTCGGAAATGCGATCAAAGGCAATACTCCCGAATATAGCATTATCGGCGCGATCGACGGCAATATATACGCCAAAAATACGCAGACGGGCGGAGTCTACATTTGCCCCGAAAATGAACCGGGCAATTTCCGCAAGCTGCGCGATTCCTCGATGGGCTACGTTTTTGTCAGCGAAAATGACATTTTCTTTAAGTCTGCCGATCCCGAAAGCGGAAAGGAATACTATTACCACACGGATATGGACGGCAACGAGCTCGCGAAGCACGAGCTTGTCGGCGGAATGCAGTGGGGCTCGATCTATGATGGACGCTATCTATACTACATCCCCTCGGAGGAGGTCGAATTTCAATGCGGAGACGGTTCGGTTCAGCCGATCCACTCCCGCGAGATTTATAGGCTCGATATGGAAACGGGCGAGCAGACCGTAGCCTTCACCTTCAGCGGTCAGTATGAAACCATGGGACTCGTCAAAGGCGTCAGCATCTTTATCGTTCACGACAATAAGCTGTATACAAATCAGATCGGCGAATACAATTTCAGTCGAAAAGTAAAGGATCCCTCCGAGGCAACCATTTACGGCGAGGGAATCACTCTCAAGGACGGAATGATCATCATTGACTTTGAAACCGGCGATATAACACGCGTAACCGCCGACTACAAGCGCGTAACCGGAGGAAACGAATTTATCCACGAATCCGCGCTGATCGAGATGGATCTGGAGGGAGAAAAATAATTTCGTCTCGCCCGTCTCTTTGAAAGGAGAAAAACAATGAAAAGAACAAAGGATAAACAGATCATACGCGTCTTTTGCTTCGTTTTTACAACAATATTGCTTCTCCTCACACTTACCGCGTGCCGAGGGACGGAGCAGGGCGCGGGATCGGACGTCGATTTTGACGTCATTTCAGAGAGTCCGTTCGGCTACACCCCGCTCCTTTCATCGACCAGAAGCATTCAGATGGGAAAAGGCTTTATTTACTTCGAGGGAGTGAACAACGGTATTTTCAAATATGATATCAATACCGGTGAGGTCGGCGAGATCTGTACCGATGCTATGTGCAACCATTACGGATCCTCCGATTCCTGCCGCATTGTTTACCACGCCGGATTACGGTTTTTCAAGGCTTTTTCCGATTTGTTGATCTATAATGCCGCGGGACGCATTGACGGTAACAATAATGCCAACCTGATATACGCATTTGAACCGCACAGTATGAAGAATACACTGCTCGACGATAACGCAAGCACACAGAATTGGTATTGCGTCAGCAATAAATATCTGTATTTAACCAATACCGCGGTGAAGGACGGCGTGACATATTACAATCATAAGCAGGTATCGATCTCGGACGGAAGCGTCAGATTTTTCGGCGAAGAAACCGAGGAAAATACGCCCTATAACCTCATCGGCGCGATCGGCGGCTATCTGTATGCTCAAAATGCCGCCGGGACCGAGACGTATATTTGTGACGAAGACACTCCCGGTGAGTTCACTTTATTTTGGGAAAGACCTATTTCATACATCTGGGCGGGAGAAAACGATTTCTTCTTCCGTTCCCGCGATCCCGAAGACGATGACGGAACCTACTATTTTTACCGTACCGACTTCAGCGGAAAGGTAATAACGAGACAAGAGCTTGCGGGTGATCTGAAATGGTGTTCCTTCTATGACGGAAGACATCTCTACTATATTCCGCGCGAGGAGACTACCTTTGTAAATAACGATGAAGCGCAAACCGTAAAGAATATCCACTGGCGCGAAATGTATTGCCTTGATATGGAAACGGGAGAACGCACGGTCGCATTCACCTTCGACGGTGATTATGAGACGATGGCGCTTCAATTTTCGCTCGGAAACGATATTATCGTTCACGACGGAAAAATTTACACCTATAATATCACGCAGCAGCGCGGATATATAGATGAAGAAAAGAATGAATATGTAATCGGCGGTCCGGAGGGATTCGCGAAAGGGATCGTTATCATTGATATGAAAACGGGCGACGTCACGCACGTAACCGCGGATTATTCGCGCCGCGGCGAATTCACGACGAATTCGGAATCGCATCAGATGCGGCTTGCTAATGAACTCGGGAATAGCGAAACGACCGAATCAGCGGTAACGGAGGTCCCCGATGTGACTGTTCTTGATCAGACTCTTATGCTGAATGATTCAGGCGAATCAGCCGTTTTCAAGATTCGTGATATAGCTTCGGATAATCCATCCCGATTTGAAGCCTTTGCCGTATCGGGAGAAAAAATCAGTATCTGTCTTTGCGGCGTATCCCCGTGTATCTGCGGAAACAATGACAGATTCATATCTTACGGAAACACGGTATTCACGATGGGCAGATCGAACGGAGGCACAACCGAGTTTTTTGCCTATGATATTTCCGACAAAGATAATATCAAGCGCACGGGCGTGACCGTCAGCGGTATCGATACCGTTACGCACAGTATAATCGCGACCAATAACGAACCCTACTATTATGCCCGCACCAAAGTGGGAGACGGGGCGCTCAGCATCATAGATATGTCCGAAGCTGCAAAAGGCAACGTAAAGGTGCGTGAATATCCGTCGCTTGTCGGATCAAATTATAAAATTTTGAAAATAACCGACTCTGCCGTGTATTGCGCGCTTGCGGATAAATCGTCAAACCTCAAGGTGATCAAAGCGGAGGAGGGTAAAAGAAAGTATACTGAGCTTTTTGAAACCGGCTCGGATTGCGAAGATTATGGAAGTTACAAGCTTTTCATTGGGACAGATGAATCTCTGAATCTTCTTCGCGAAGAAATCGACGCCCAAAGTGAATACGGATATTCGCTTTATCAGTATATATATCGCGATGGCAAAAAGCCCGAGCGCGTACTCCGCGCAAAGGACGTCTGCGATTATGCAGTTTCGGGCGGATATTTCTATTATACCGTCAATAATACCGATAATTTACGCACATTTACGGATCAGGATAAGAGCAACGTCACTTATACCGATATGACCGGAGGAATCATTTTCAGATTGCCTCTTGATAATATGAATGCACCTCGCGAGGCAGTATGGTCGGTTGGCGAATACTATCTCTATGGGTTTACCCCGAACAATAAGCCCCAAAATATAAAGATCGAAAGTACACCGACCTTTATCCAATCTCCAAAGGGCGGCATTGCTCTGCAAGCCAACAAGAAGGTCGGCGACAAAATGATACACGTTTATCTTTTGATCGGCAGAACCGACGGCGAAGTTGTTATGACCGAGATCGAGGGCACGCCGCTCCGGGGGATCTACGTTTATAACGACGTCGGCGGCGGAACTTCCTGCAACTGGGACAACATACCTTAAAACCGATGAAACAACTATTCTATGAAATCAAAAAAGTATTCGGTCAGCGATTTTTCGTGCTGATCGCGGCGGCGCTGCTCCTTATCAGCACGGGACTCGGTATCTTTTCTCTGCGCGAACGCAAGTCTATGTTGCGAAACGCCGAGTATGCCGAGTGCTACCGACTTTATAACGAAAACCCCAATGCGGCTCGGGTACTTTTTGAGGAATACGCCGCAAATTCAAAGGCGGGCATTGAAGTTCCCGACACTTACGGCTATCTGCGCGGCGTTTTCAGAGCCGCCGAGAGTAATTCAGCATACCCCGAAAAACTCCTTAAAGTCTCCGAATCAGCACGCAGAAAAGCTCTCGAGCTTGAACGTGAGGGCTACGGTGAGGGCGATTTCATCTACGACTACCAGAAGAACTGCGAGTTGCTTTACCGCACCGCCGCCGAGTCGGTAGAGCTCCCTACGGCTATCGTTTCCGGCTGGTCATACTATTTTTCGCAGTCTTTTGTCACGTACTTTATCCTCGCGGCGGTGTTTTTGCTCGTCTGCACGGTCTACGTGCCCGAAAAGACCGACGGAGTCTATCCGCTTCTGCGAAGCACGAAGCGGGGCAGATATGCGCTCTCAGGCGCAAAGCTCGGGGCGGTCTTGCTCTTGACGGTTGCGATCACGGTCATTTTCTCGGGCGCAGCATTTGCCGTGGTTGCGGTGAAGCTCGGATTTTCGTCGCCCGATATGCCCGTTCAGGTTCTTGCCTCGCACGAATACTGCCCCTATCTCATTACTGTTGGCGAATATTTCGTCATACACAGCGTGATGCGCCTCCTCGGAGTGCTCGTTTTCGCGCTGATCTGCGCGGCGGTAACGACGGTCAAGTGCGACTACGTGATCTCGTTCTCGGGCGCGGCAATACTGATCCTCGTCAATTATCTGCTTGACACGGTTTCCTACGCCTCCGTCAACAGCCCCGCAAGGCACCTCAATCTATTCTCGGTCTGCGACGCAGGCGGCATATTTGAGCGCTACTTCGCCGTCGACTTCTTCGGCTCGCTTGTGCGCTTCCGTCCGTTCGGACTCTGCATCTTCATACCGCTTTTCGTTGCGGCGGGAGCTTTTGCATACCTCGCGATCGCGCGGGGCAGAGGTCATCTGAATTCGCCGAGCCTCATATCGCGTATTACCAAAATGATCAAGCTTCCCGAATTTTCGGGTAAAAAGAAAAGCGCAAGCCTTCCACTGCGCCGATGTAGCCTTGCATCCTTCGAGGCACACAAGATCTTCGGCAAGATTGGTATCGTGATAATACTGCTCCTGATCGTCATTGTCCGAATCGATTCAGCGCAAACCGCTTATGCCTCCCCGAGGGAAGCCGACGAGATCTTCTATCGCGAGTATATGGAGCTCCTCGACGGAGAATATACCGAGGAAAAAGCAGAATATTTACGCGCCGAGCTGAAACTCATCAATTCGGCGATACAGAAATATGAAAAACAAATGGAAAGCGGATGGTGGGATATAAGCATAGAGGAGCAGAGCAAGATCATCTCGGATGCAAATTACGCTTATTCGCACAAAAGCGCCGCAGAGCGAGCGAATTCTTATGCAAACAAGCTTCGCGAGCTCGTTGAACTCGGCGAGGGATATGCTCTTTTCCTATATGACAGCGGCTGGCGTTTGATCCTTTCCCGCGACGCCGACCTCCTCGCATTTGCGCTGATACTTCTGGCACTCTGCAACGTCTTCGGCATCGAGTTTGGTAAAAGCTCGTCCTCGGGCAGATTTGCCGACATACTCCGAGCGACCAAACGCGGGAGAGGAAATACCTTTTTCGCCAAGCTGACCGTCGCCGCCGTGACCGCTTGCGCAGCCTTCTTGATCTTTGAAGCGGTCGACGTTTGGCTTATAATCAAAAACTATACGCTCCCGCACGCCAATGGCGCATCGGTCGTGATCTTCGACAAGGTGCAAAACGACGGCGCGGTACGGTACGTCGGCGTATCGTTTGCTGATTTTTTGATTTCAAGCATATTGCTCCGATTTTTTGCAACCGCATTTTTTACCTGCGGAGTGTTCGCGCTCTCGTCCACGGTCAAAAAGAATATCTCGGTCATGCTGATCTCCGCCCTCGCGTTGCTTCTCCCGTCTGCAATCTCGGGTACTTCGGGACTTACCGTTCTCTCAAAGGTCGATCTGCTCCCCCTCGCATCGGGTGCTGAGATAATAAAACTCTCCGAAGCAGCAACACCCGCTGCACCGTTTTCAATGCCGCTGACGGCGGTGATAATTCTTTTTCTTGCCGCAATCGCCATAATAACCGCAGCACGAGCGGCTTGGTGTAACCCATACCATAAAACAAGGAGGCTGAAAATATGAAGCTCTCAATAAATAATGTATCCAAAGCCTACGGAAGCAACAAGGCGCTTCAGAACTTCACCGCTGACCTCGAGCCGGGAATCTACGCGCTTCTCGGACCGAACGGCTCGGGTAAATCGACCTTGATGAATATCATCACCGACAACCTAAAATCCGATGAGGGCGAGATACTTTTCTCGGATGGCGGTGAGGCGGAAAATATCCTCAAAATGGGAGTCAGATTCCGCGAGAAGCTCGGATTTATGCCGCAGTACCCCGGAATGTACCCGAATTTCTCGATCGAGCGCTTTATGTGGTATATGGCGACGCTCAAGGACGTCGGATCGCACCTCAAGGGCAGAGCGAAGCGCGAGTATATTAAGAATGAGATTCAAAATATCCTCAAAGCCGTCGAGCTTGACGATATTCCACGCCGCAAGATCGGCGCACTCTCGGGCGGTATGAAGCAAAGACTTGCCCTCGCGCAAGCAGTCCTCGGAAATCCCTCCGTACTCATCCTCGACGAGCCGACTGCAGGACTTGACCCGAAGCAGAGAATTGCTATCCGTAACTTTATTTCAAGAATCGCATTCGATAAGATCGTAATCATAGCAACTCACGTTGTTTCCGACGTCGAATTTGTCGCACGTGACGTAATAATGCTGAAAAAGGGCGTCATCGTTGATAACGCCCCGCCCGCAGAACTCGTCCGCAAGATCGAGGGCAAGGTCTGGAATCTCCCCGCACCCGAGGGCGAGGTCGTCGAGCTTCAGCAAAAATACCGCGTGACCAACATCACCCGCGACGATAAGACCGGTGACGCCATCCTCCGTGTCCTCTCCGAGGAAGAACCCGTTTCATCGGGAGAAAAATCGGCAACCACAGTCGCGCCCACTCTCGAGGACTATTACCTCTACGTCTTCGGCGAAGAAACGGCAGCAAATTAGTTAAATAAACACCCCCGCCGAGGGCGTTCGCTCTCGGCGGGGGTGTTCTTTAACGATAGATTATCTCTTTCAGTGCAATTTCCTCCGCACAATGTTTCGAATTGTTCATCTCTTTTACCCATCGTAGAGGGTCGGTGGCTTTGAGTTCTTCGGTGATGCCGCGCTCTTTTACCAACCGGGAGAGGATGAGCTCGATCTGCTTCTTTGCCTCTTGATCGGTTTCGTATAGGTGTTGATTGAGTGTACACGAGGTTAGCAATGTAGTATAGGTTCCTCGTCGATGCTTTTTGAGATGCTCGAGGCGCATTATGCCGTACTTGCCGATGGGGTAATTAGTCTGCTCGGGAAGTGCTAAGTCGGGATAGAAAATACCGTCTTTTTCGGTATAAATAAGTTCCATAGTAAATCCTCCATATAATAATTTTAGTGGATGAGGGCAAGATAGCTTTAACACCTGCCGAGAAATTATCTTATCTCAAAGAGGAAGAACAGCGAGCTCTCGCCGAGTTGATTCAAGATTACGAGGCGACACCATCACTTTCGCAGGCTGTCAAGCTCAAAGAAATGAGTACAAAGCAGACTCTTAATGCGGATATGATGTTCGATATTATGATTAGCCCTAAAGCAAATCAGAAAGAAACTTTGAAGCTTGATTTGAACACTCTTCGAAATTTCTTTCCTGATCATACTCCGAAAGATATGGAAAGTGCAATTATTAGAATCCTAACCGAATGGCAAAAGAAAGAGCAGAGTAAGGTGCAGAGCCGCAGTAGTTGGGATAGAGAAGGGAGATGAATAATTGAGTCTATTTAAGAAATTGTATTATTTCGGTTTGTGGTTGCTCGGCAATAAACTTGGACTGATGGGAGGAGATTCTTTAACCGTTGAGATCCCAACCAAAGTTCCCGATTCTGAATATGAAGCTCTCGCCCGTAGTTTTTTACCGTATATTCTTGAATATTTCAGCAAAGAAGAAAACATGAAGGATTACGAATAATGGAAAGCAAGACGAAAAAATCAAAAGAAAATGAGTGTGCAGGCGTGATGCCTGCACCCTAAAATTTAATATGGATAATTGAAATAAAAAACAAATCCGAACACATCGTTTGTTACGAAATAGTTCGGATTTGTTTCTGTTGGTGACCCGTACGAGAGATCGAAGTATTTGTCGCGCTGTGAAGCGGATACTCAAGAAGTGTGAGTTTGATTTAATTTAATATGTTAATTATAATTGACTGTCTGTTTCCGCGCGCCAAATGCAAATTGCTTGTGATTATTTGTTCTGTCGAAGCGTGGTTTGCTAGTATAATCAATCGCTTGACTTTAGATATTTACAATTTGCAGAGTTCTCTTTTACGAAACAGATCACCAAAAAGAAAAGCACGACGCGAAGCGTCGTGCT
>JAZQJB010000103.1:0-42783 GCA_045541375.1 Eubacteriales bacterium
ACCTTGTTCTTTTTTGGTTGCCGCCTGCGGCGGGTGGGACTTGAACCGCACGGTCTCCGGGTTACCGACGAGCGGAGCTCGTTGGGTAGCGCCGCAAAAAACATCACGGTGTGATGTTTTTTGCAAGCGCTGTCCCCAAAGCAAGGAGAAATGGGCGTAAAGCTATGCTTTGCGTCCATTTCGACTATGCGACGGGACCGGGCTGTGTTCGCACTTGCTTCGATAAAGTGCTCAACCCTATTTCATCATTCCACCGTCAAAACAACCTTTCCCACGTTTTCCCCGCGGTAAAGAATATCCTGCGCCGCCTCGACCTCGGTGATCGGCAAGACCTTATATATAGTCGGTTTCACCTCGCCAGATTCGATCTTCGGATAGACGTCGCGGACGATTCCTGCGAGGATCTGTGCTTTTACCTCGGGTGCGCGGGAGCGGAGGGTGCTTCCGATGATCCTCACGTTTCGGACGTAGATATTTTTGAGGTCGATCTCGGTCTTTGTGCCTGCAAGCGCGGCGATCATTATCCATCTCGCTCCGTGGGTGAGATAATGGATGCACTTGCCCATGATTTCACCGCCGCGGCAGTCGATGGCAACGTCAACGCCATGCCCCGCCTCAAGCTCTTCTTTCAGAACCTCGGAGATGTCCTCTTTTCCCGTAACAACAACTCTGTCTGCGTTGAGATGCTTGATGCGGTCTGCTTTTTCTTCGGTCGAAACTGTCGTGATCACGCGGATGCCGAATGCTTTTGCCATTGGTATAGTGACGCTTGCAAGCCCCGATGCACCTGCGTTCATAAGAAGCGTGTTGCCTTCCTTGATCCCACCCTCGATAAAGAGGTTGAGGTATGCCGTCGCAAAGGCTTCGGGGATCGCGGCGGCTTCGACCATGGAACAGTTCTTTGGCACGGGCATCAGCATATCGTATTTAACGGCAACGTATTCGGCATAACCGCCGCCGCCAAGCAGGGCGCATACCTTGTCGCCAAGCTTCCAATCGGATTTTTCTTTCGCCTCGGCGCCGATCTCAACGATAGTTCCCGCTACCTCAAGACCCATCCATTCGGGACAGCCTGCGGGCGGGGGATAATCGCCCTCTCTTTGCATCAGGTCTGCGCGGTTGAGGGCCGCCGCTTCTATTTTGACGAGGACTTCGTCACACTTTATCACGGGATCGGGAACGTTATCCCAACGTAAAGATCTGTCTTTATTTACAAGTATTGCTTTCATGATCCTATCCTTTTACCTTTAGTTATCATTAACACCGCAACATTTCAAAATAGTTTTGAAAAGCTCAAGCTCATAGTCGAGCGTGTACGGATTTTCTTTTTCTCCGCGCACCATTTCCGCGAAGGAAAAAAGCATATTTTCATAGCGTTGGAAGGGCTCGCTCTCACTCTCGGTTATTTTGCAGCGGCGGTCTTTGTCCAAAATACACTCTTTTTGTTTTGTGGTCAACATATATTTCTTCCCGTACTGTGCTTCGGGCAGGGATATTTCAAGAGGTCTTATCTCCAAGGTGGCGTCAGAGGCGCAGATGACAAGCTGCCTGCGCTGATAGCCGCCTACCTCTGTACCGCCCATACGAACGACTGATATGCCGCTTTCATACTGCAAAACCGCAAAGCCCAGATCCTCGGTATGAATGCCGTCAATGCCTGTCTGAGTGTTGAGAGGGATAATACTCTTCGGAAATCCTTGTACCTGAACCACAAGATCGATAAGATGACATCCGAGATAGAACATCATTCCGCCCTTAAAGCTTCCGAACCATTCACGGCAAGCTTGATTGTCAAGGCGGCTCATATGCGCTTCAACGCTGTAGACAGTTCCGAGCTCGCCCGCCTTTGCCCTTTCGATAGCCTTTGCGATAAGCGGATTATAGCGGTACATATACCCTGTGTGAAATACCTTTTGACTCTTTCTCATAGTTTCAATGAGACGTTCAAAATCCGCAAGATTTTGACTTCCCGGCTTTTCCATATGTATATGCTTGCCCGCATCTGCCGCCATTTGCGCATATTTATTCAGGTGTATCTCGTCGGTCTCAACTGCCACCGCCTCGATTGTTGGATCGTTCAGTATTTCCTCGAGCGTAAGCTCGGGATATCCCTCGAAATATTTGAGCTTGTTGGCGCAAGTTTCTCTTTCATCTTCGACAAGAGCATAGCCGACAAGATCAAAAAGTTCGGGGTGGAGCTTTAATGTTGTGAATATCTCGGGCGCGTGGCTGTATCGGTTCATTCCGATTTGAGCAATACGTATCTTTCTCATTGAATATTCCTCCAATCAAACAACACGCCGATAGGGAAATTTCTATCGTTCGCAAGCCTTTCGTATACTGGTCCTGCCTCAGTAGGGGAGTGGATCTCGCTGATCATATCCTTAAAGTTCAGGCGTTTTCCTTTTATTAAGTTGAGAATAGCCGTCAGATCGTCTCTGTCGGTCCAAAGTCCCGGTGCGGATTCGGTTTTGGGACGCGCCATGGTATGTGCACCTATGAGGGTTATTCCGCGTCCGTGGACCTTTCCGTAATAATCAATCTCAAATTTAGAGCTTCTGGTGCAGCCCAGCAGCGCAACTCTGCCGAAACGCTTCATACAATCGAGAGCCTGGATCAGTCCTATGCCGAGTCCCGTGACCTCGATGCAGACGTTCACTCCGCCGTCGGTCAGATTTTTTACTTCTTTTGCAAAGTCTTTTTCCGTCGGGTCCAAAGCAATATCCGCGCCCATTTTTAACGCGAATTCTCTGCGTTCTTTGATAGGATCAACGGCAATGACGGGATATGCGCCGGCAGCCTTTAACTCCTGAACCGCAAAAATACCGAGTATGCCGAGTCCCATGACCATAGCCGATTCACCGATCTCAAGCTTCGCCTTCCTTATTGCTGCAAGAGGAAAGGTGGAAATGAGCGCCATAGATGCTTCGGCGGACGTTACCTCATTCGGGATTCTGAGAACGTTGTTTTCGCTTACGGTGATATTCTTTTTGTGCTTTCCCCAAAAAACGATCACTCTGTCTCCCACTTTGACGTTGTTAACGTCACTTCCCGTCTCCGTAACGATGCCCGATGCGCTGTATCCTACCGTTCTTGGGAAAACCGCTTCCCGGTCCTCCGGGACGTTGGTACCGTTCCGCATACCGATCAGATTTGCTTTTTCGGTACCCGAGCTTATTGCCGAATAATCCAGACTCACGGTTACCTCGTGCTCCTTCGGCGGAAGACACTCAACGTCCAAAAGCTCTGCAACGTATGGTTTGGTAAAGATGATTTGTTTTGTTTTCATATCGGTTACGTTCTCCCTGTCTTCGTTTTTTGTTATTATACCATCTTGACATATAACAATCAATATGCTGTACTGTAAAAAGCAGATACGATTCTACATATTTTATCACAAATTATTGTTTCTTTCTGCATCCGTCGATCTGAATGTTCTGACCCGAGATATAGCTTGCGGCGTCGCTTGCGAGGAAACAGATGAGATTGGCGTTTTCTCTGTCCGAGCCTGTTCTTCCCATAAAGGAGAGTGTGCTTTCCTGCGTATGGTCGATGTCGTAGTTGTCCGAGGGGCTGACGCTTCCGGGCGAGACGCTGTTGACGTCGCAAGCGAAGGTCAGGATCTTGTCGCCGTATTCCGCAAGCTCGGTCTTCAGCAAATCAAGCTTTTCGCCGTTGATGTCAACAAGCACAAGTTTTGCTCCGTTTTGCGCGAGCAGAATTGCCGTCGCGCGACCGATTCCCACTGCGGCACCCGTGACAAGTGCGACTTTATTGGTAAAATCCATTGTATTTCTCCTTAAATCAAATCTCTTATGATCTTGACGTCGCGCAGAAGCGGCTGCGACTTGGTGGCGTATTCGTCGTACTCGTGCACGCAAAGATACATACAGCATCCGAGAGCACCGCCGATGCGTCGCAAAATGCGGCACTCACCGCCCGAAAGATACAAAAACGGTATCTTAAGGTTTTCCTTGAGCAGATTGACGATGCGCAGATTTTCGATCTGTTGCTCGGCGCTATTTGCACCCGTGACTATCTTGCATATATCAGCGCCGCGCTTTTGTTGCTCAAGGGCGATCTCGAGGACACGCTCGGCGGGAGTGAATTTGAGAACGTGCGAGGACATCAGCACCTCGGCACCTCTTTCGTGAAGCTCGTCTATGAGCTTCATTTGTTTTTTTATTGCTTTTTCGTTTATTGTCAGCTCGCCCTCGCAAGGATCGAAGTAGTCGCCCATCACGTCGCAAAGCGTTGCGCCGCATTCCGCGAAGGTCAGAAGCTCTGCGGCAAGCACGTCGTCGGATTTTCCTGCGTTTGAGTTGTGCTTGCGGTAATTGGTCACGTATACGGGCAGATCGGAATAAGAAAGAAGGTCTTTATATGTTTCTTCGTTTCGGTATTCTGCCTTCAGCTTGCAGAATTGCATACCGATCGCCTCGGCACCCTCGGGGAGGGAGGCGTCGATCAGCTCTTTTATTCTGTCGGGATTATCAGCCTGAACCATGCAGGTCAGCAAGGGCTTTTCATAGGTTAAAAAGGTTCGCTTTTTCATATCAAGACCTCTTCATTGCGTTTCTGCCGCCGTCTATCATAATGTTTTCACCGTTGATGAATTGCCCCTTTTCAGAAGCGATAAACAAGCAAAGATCGATGATCTCCTGCGGTTCGGCTGCTCTGCCGAGCATTGTTTTCATATTTGCCATAGCGGGTCTGGTGAGCACGGGACCGGGGGATATGCAGACACATCTGATGCCATATTTCGCGCCGAACTGCGCGATGGATTTCGTAAGCCCGAACATCAGTCCCGCTTTGGAGGTGGGATAGTCCATTCCGTAGCCGTCACCTTCGGCTCCCGTGATAGAGCCGATGTTGATGATAAGTCCACTCGCTTGCTCCCTCATCTGTTTTAATACGGCGTGAGCAAAGTAGAAGGGGCCTTTGAGATTTACGTCGATACCCCAATCGTAAACGTCGATGGGTACGTCGGGAAATTCCGGATATTTCACCCGATCGACCTTG
The DNA here is from genome assembly GCA_045541375.1 of Eubacteriales bacterium. Taxonomy (GTDB): domain Bacteria; phylum Bacillota; class Clostridia; order Oscillospirales; family CAG-272; genus CAG-390. Next base: position 5,023 of record JAZQJB010000103.1, read on the forward strand.
CGCATTCTGACAGCGGTTCCGCCCGCAAAATTCGCCATAACGTCTATTCTGCCAAATTCGGCAACTGCTCTGTCCCTTGCGGCGCACACCTGCGAATAATCCCGCACGTCGCAAACGACTCCTATCGCTCTTCCGCCATTCTTGGCGTTGATCTCGGCAACCTTTTCCTCAAGAACTTTTTCATTGATGTCGCACAAAACGATATTGCCGCCGAGTGAGGCGAAGTTCTCGGCAAACAAAAGTCCCATTCCCGATGCCGCACCGGTAGATATCGCAACCTTATCATTGAAATTCACTGCTTTCACCCTCCGGAAGTGTTTTTTTAATTGTACCACAAAATACGTCCGGTTGCAATCTATATTATTGATGTTTTTGATAAAAATTTCAGAAAATAAATAAAAAACGAAAATATTGCTCAGTTTTCGTTTATCGTATTTTATTAAATGAATTATCTTGACAAACACTCCTTCAAGAGTTATAATAAATTGATTAATTATTCTCCCAAAGCAAGGAGGACTTCTGTATGGAAAGATCATTCTTCTTTAAAAATGCCGCTTGGGTAGGCGGGGCAGAGAGGGCGGCTGACAGATTTACCGTTCTTCGCGGACGCTTCACCATATCCGAGATCAGACGGGTAACGCTCAACGTTCTCGGGTTGGGATTTTTCAAGTGTTACATAAACGGTAAGTGTATCGATCCCGATACCTTTTTGCCGCTTTCGTCGGACTTTGAAGCCACATGCGATCCGCGCGAAGAAGTGCTTTCGGGGCACAGAGTTTACGTTCCGAGCTTTGATATAACCCCGTTTGTCACGCTTGGCGAAAACGTTATCGCCATTCATTTCGGCGGCGGATGGTACACGCACCGCAGCCGCACTTTCGGGCTTCCAAAGGCTATTTACTGCATCACCGAAGAGCGCGCCGGCAAAGAGGCGAATCATTTTGTTTCGGACGGAAACTGTCGCGTCGGGGACTCCTTTGTTTCGGGATATGAATTTGTCAGATACGAAAATCACGACTATAACGGTTTTGCGGATTGCTTCGGTCTTGATTTTGACGACAGCGATTGGAAAAATGCATCCCTTACCGAGGATCTTGATACCGAATATTGCTCAACCGATTGCCCGATCGACAAGCTTATCGGGGAATTGCCTTTGAAGGTAGTAAGTAAAAGCGAAAATTGCACCGTATACGATTGCGGCAGAAATACCACGGGCTATCCCGTGCTTGAGCTCGGTGCACGGGTGGGAGAAACGGTAAGCGTCCGATTTTCCGAGGGTATCCTTTCGGACGGAAGCCTTGACACCACGCATATACATAAGCAAAGCTATACGGTAGTGTCGGACGGAAGCAACCGCAGAGTCCAACCTGAGTTTACCTGGTACTGCTTCAGATACCTCGAGGTCACGGGCAATGCCGTTCCCGTGTGCGTGAAAGAGATTTACGCCGACATTGCGCGCGCGTCTGATTTCGAGTGCGACAATGAAACGCTGAACTGGACATATAATACCTTCATCCACACAATGCTCTGCAATATGCACACGGGGCATCCTTCGGATTGTCCGCATCTTGAGCGGCGCGGCTATACGGGCGACGGTCAGCTCACCTGCCACGCGGTACTGTCCACACTTGATGCGAGAAGCTTTTACGAAAAGTGGCTTCAGGATATTGCCGACTGTCAGGACACGGTCAGCGGACATATTCAATATACCGCTCCCTACATCAGAAGCGGCGGCGGCCCGGGCGGATGGGGCTGCGCCATCGTTGAAGTGCCGTATCGTCTTTATAAGCATTACGGTGACGCCGAGGTGCTTGCAAAATATTACGGTAATATGCGCAGGTACATCGACTATCTTGAAGCGCATTCGGAGTTTGGGCTTGTCACAAGCGACAAGAAGGGCGAATGGTGCCTTGGCGATTGGTGCGGACCGAATATTCTCTATCCCGAAAAGGACATCACCTCGCACAATCAGCAGGTCATCATCCCCGCGCCTTACGTAAACACCTATTTTATGGTGAAATCCCTCATTACGATGCGCAAGATCGCATCTATCCTTCACAAGGACGAGGATATTGAGGAATACGATCAAAAGATATGTGAGCGCAAAAAAGCCATTCAGGCGGCGTATTTCAACACCTTTGACGGCAACTTCATAATGAACGTGCAAGGTGCGAACGCATTTGCCGTTGATCTTGGCCTCGGCGACGGAACAACTTATTCCCAGATGGTGAAATACTATCGGAAGCTCGGATATTTCGATACCGGCATTTTTGCCACCGACGTGCTGATCCGCACTTTGTTTGAAAACGGAGATGCTGAGCTTGCCGTTGATATTCTCACAAATGACGGCGCACAAGGGTATGAGCATTGGCGTCAAAACGGTGCCACGACCTTCCACGAATATTGGGACAGCAACAGAAGCCGCTCGCATTGCCACCCGATGTTCGGCGCGCCGGTTGCGTATTTCTTTGAATATCTTCTCGGAATCAAGCAGACCGAGTGCTCCTGCGGATATTCGGATCTGGTGATAAGCCCGCAGGCAATATCGAAATTCGGCAGAATGTCGGGAAGTATGCAGACGCCGAACGGCAGAGTTGCGGTAAGATATGAAAAAGAGCAGGGCGACGTTCGATTCTATGTTTCTATCCCAAAAAATTGTAAGGCTGTTTTCCGCGTTGATTCGTTTGAGCGCGAGCTTTCCGAAGGGGAAAATGAATTCTGTATAAGTTCAGAGGTAGCGAGATGATCGGAGTTTCTTTGCCGTTAAAATGGTTGATAAGCGGAGAGGGGGGTGACGTTGACCGCGATGATCTGCTTCAAAAATTAAAAGCTCACGGCGTTCGTTCAATCGAGCTTCGCACGGTAGCTCCCACTCATTCTCCGGATGACGTGAGCGCGGTTGCAAATATACTTTGGGATCGCGGCTTTCTCATTTCGGTGCACGGAAGGGTGAAATCCGCGAAAACCGCGGTGAGCGACGTGTTTTCACCGCTGCAAAAGATATTGACTTCGCTTCGTCAGGCTAAACTGAACATTACCGTCCATCCAATCAAAGGCGACAATGTCGCGATGCTTTGCGAGCTTGCCGATCACATTGAGAATAACGACCTCCCCGTGACGATCGCGCTCGAAAACAACCGCCTTCTCCCTGATAAGACAGAGGGCGACAGCGCCGCGCTCGTGCTTGATGCCGTCAAAAAGGCGGATCGTGCTTGCCTCGGTATCTGCTTCGATTTCGGGCATTATTTATACTACCGCCTGAGGAATTTCCCGAAAGAACCCGTTGTCTTCCCGCCGAAAGAGTTCTTCAAGCGCGTCATACACACGCACATTCACGCGCTGAACGAATTCAGGACTCATTTCCCGCTTGATCGCTACCAAATGCCGCTTGGCGACATTTTCAACAAGCTCTCGCATGAATATTTCGGGCTTTATAACATAGAGCTCGATTTCCCGAGGTTTTGCGAGATCCACGGAATCGAAGAATCCTTGCTTGGCTCGGTAGATGTGCTTCGGGACAATTTGCCGATATGCGCGAAGCTTTATGACGACATCCGCGATAATTTTGACGGATGGTTTTCGTCCGCGATGACCGCTCTCGATGGAGAGCGAGGAGTCAAGTTCGGATTCATCCATTCGACCTCATATCTCTTTAACACAAACGGCTACCGTTGGGGAATGGATCTGGCGTTCAGAAACGCGCGAAAGCTTGTGGGAACTCCGAAAAAATGCGCCGAATTGCTTGGTAATCTTGATCTTATGATCATTTCCCACGGGCACAGCGATCACTTTGAAAAAAGCACGGTAAAGGCATTGGCGAAGACCGACGTCGAGTGGGTCATTCCCGATTTCCTTTACGAAAGCGCGCTTGAATGCGGCATTGTGCCGAATCGCATCCACGTTGCCAAGGAAAACGAGGAATTGCAGATCGGAAAACTGACTGTTTTACCTTTCAAAGGCAGACATTTCCGCCCCGATACGGGCAAGGGAATCGAGGAATACGGCTATTACATCACGGCGAAGGATGCGCCCTCGTTGGTTTTCCCCGTCGACGTGCGCGATTTTTCGCTTGAGGGGCTGCAGGGTATTCCCAAGGCGGATTACTGCTTTGCACACGTTTGGCTCGGCGACAAGAGCGGGCTCAAGGATGATTATAGCCCGATCGATCGCAAGTTCGCGGAGTTTATGCTCAAACTGTCGGATAAAAACATCTTCCTCGCTCATTTGTATGAAAACGGACGGAAAGACGAGGATATGTGGCGCGAGTGCCATGCGGAAATCATAAAATCAAGAATTGCGAAATTATCTCCCGCGACCCGCGTGACGGTTCCGAAGTGCGGGGAAATTATAGAATTACGTAATATTTGAGAAAACGGGACTGATAACAACGCACTTTTTGCATCAAAAAATATTGACTTTTTCACTTTTGTGGTATATAATAACTTTAATTAATATTAATTTTAAGGAGAACAAAAATGGCAAAAATTCTTATTTGCCCTAACAAATACGTTCAGGGCGCGGGCGAAATGCGCAAGATCGCTGACTATGCCAAGGCGTATGGCAAAAAGGCTCTCGTTGTGATCACCTCTTCGGGCTACAAGAGAATCGGAGCGACCCTTGAAGCAAGCTTCGGCGGAAGCGAGGTCGGCGCGGTTTACGATTACTTCAACGGCGAATGCTCCTGGAACGAGATCAACAGACTTATCGGGGTTATGAAGGCGAACGAATGCGATCTTGTTATCGGTATCGGCGGCGGTAAGATCCTTGACACATCCAAGGCAGTTGCACACGCTTGCAAGACTCCCGTTATCATCTGCCCCACCATCGCATCCACCGATGCACCTTGCTCGGCACTTTCGGTAGTTTACACCGATGAGGGCGTGTTCGAGGAGTATCATTGGCTTCCCGCTAACCCCAATATGGTACTTATGGACACCGAAATTATCGCAAAATCTCCCGCACGCCTTACCGTTTCGGGCATCGGCGACGCTCTCGCTACCTACTACGAGGCTCGCGCAACCAAGGCAAAGGACGCGGGCACCTGCGCGGGCGGTAAGGTTACCTGCGCGGCTATGGCTCTTGCAGAGCTCTGCCTTAACACTCTGCTTGAGGAGGGCGTAAAGGCTAAGCTTGCGCTCGAATCCGGCGCTTGCACCGAGGCAGTTGAAAAGGTGATCGAGGCTAATACCCTCCTTTCGGGTATCGGTTTTGAGTCGGGCGGACTTGCAGCAGCACACGCTATCCACAACGGTCTGACCGTTCTTCCCGAGTGCCATCACATGTACCACGGCGAGAAGGTCGCTTTCGGTGTTCTCACCCAGCTTATGCTTGAAAACGTTCCCACCGAGGAGCTTGACGAGATCGTAAACTTCTGCATCGAGGTAGGACTTCCCGTAACACTCGGCGAGCTCGGCGTTACCGAGGTCACCGACGAGAAGCTGCTTGCGGTTGCAAAGGCTGCTACCGTCGAGGGCGAGACCATCCACAATATGCCCTTTGAGGTCACCGCAGAGAAGGTCGTTGCCGCTATGAAGGCAGCGGACGCTTACGGAAGATACTTTCTTGGCGCTTAATTGATTTCATTAAAACGAGGAGCAGTGAAAGCTGCTCCTCATTTTATATTTGAAAAAACATTGACTCGGTGGCAAAATTGTGATATAATCATATCGTAAAGCGAGGTGTGACTTTATGAAAGATTACATATATAAATATGAAATGCATATCCACACCAGCCCCTGCAGCGGCGGAGGCTCGGATATGCGCGAGCATATAGATGAATTGATCCGAAAAGGATACAGCGGAATGGTGGTCACAAACCATTTTTACGCAGGTGATACGCGTATCGACAGGGATCTTCCTTGGGAGGATTTTGTTGATGCTTACAGACAGGATTACCTTTACGGCCTTGAATATGCCAAGGAGCGCGACTTTGACCTCTTGTTCGGACTTGAGGAACACGTCGGAGGCGGGCAGGAGATACTCCTTTACGGCATAACGCCCGAGCTTATCGCGGCGCATCCCGAGCTGAAAAATGCGTCGGCGGAGATGTTTGCCGACGTCGTTCACTCCGCGGGCGGACTCGTCTATCAGGCGCATCCCTACCGCGCGAGATGGTATATCAGTCAGCCTTTTCCGCTCGAATGCCTTGATAAGCTTGACGGCATTGAGGTCTATAACGCGGGAAACGATCCCGAGTGGAACGAAAGCGCAAAAAAGTTGGCTGACGAGCTTCAGCTTTCCTGCGTTGCCGGCTCGGACGGGCACAGCATAGCATCCGCCGGACGAGCGGGTATTGCCGTCGCTGAAAGGATTTCCGATAATGAAGACCTTCTCCGCATACTGAAAAGCGGAGAATACACGGTTTTCGTGAATGAATAAACAGGAGCAGAATTATGGAATACAGAATTTTGGGAAAAACAGGACTTAAAATATCGCGCCTCGGATTCGGAGGCATTCCGATCCAGAAGATAGATGCAGAGGGCACAAAGAAGCTGATCGGCGAGCTTGTCCGCGAAGGCGTCAACTATATTGACACCGCGCGCGGCTATACGGTCAGCGAGGAATATCTCGGATATGCGCTTGAAGGAGTCCGCGACAAATTCGTTCTCGCTACAAAGAGTATGGCGCGCACAAAGGACGCGATGGCGAAGGATATTGACATAAGCCTTAATAATCTCCGTACAAATTACATCGACCTTTATCAGGTCCACAACCCGAATGCCAAGGATCTCGAATCGGTAATGGCACCCGGCGGCGCGCTTGAAGCTCTTTTTGAGGCAAAGGCTGCGGGCAAGATCGGGCATATCGGCATCACACTACATTCCGTCGAGCTTTTCGCGCAGGCGGTTGAGCTGCCTTGGGTTGAAACGATAATGTTCCCCTACAACATCGTCGAAACGCAGGGAGAGGAGCTGATCGCGAAGTGCGCGGAGAAGAATATCGGTTTTATCTGTATGAAGCCCTTGGCGGGCGGTGCGATCGAGGACGCGACTCTTGCTCTGCGCTTTGTCGTGAGCAATCCTGCCGTGACCGTGGTCATCCCCGGAATGGCAGATCTCTCCGAGATCGCGCAGAACGTGTCGGCAGCTTCCGATACTTCGCCCCTCAGCGCAGAGGAGCAGGAAAAGATCGCAAAGATCAAGGACGATCTCGGCACGAATTTCTGCCGCAGATGCAACTATTGCGCGCCTTGCTCCGTAGGAATCAATATCCCCGGCGTTTTCCTTTTTGAAGGATATTACAGCCGCTATGACCTCAAGGATTGGGCAATGAGCCGCTATTCGACTCTGCCGAAGACCGCATCCGACTGCATCGAGTGCGGCGCTTGCGAGGAGCGTTGTCCGTATGATCTTCCGATCCGTCAGATGCTGAAAAAGACTGCCGAGGTAATGGGCAAATAAATTAACCGAAAGGGGTAAAAATTATGATAATCAGATCCGACTGGCACATTCACAGTGAATATTCTTATGATGCGGAAAATCCGCTTGAGTTGATCGCAGAAAGAGCGAAGGAAGGGGAGCTTTGCCGTGTTGGCATCACCGACCACGCTAATTTCAACGATGAAAAGTTCCTCGGCGACCTGCACGCATCCGTCAAGGGCGTCAAGGAAGCGCAGAAAAAGTATCCATTTATGGTTCTTGGTGTGGAGCTCACCCCCATCGAGAAGCCCGAATTCGATCATATCGCGGCAAGCGGCACACGCGAGGGCTACGAGCCTCCCGAAACCGACAAGCCCTACGACATCGAGCTTGCTTGCAGCAAGGAAGAACTCGTGGGGCTCGGCGTAAGATACGCCATCGGCGCATCGCATTGGCGAGTTGATTTGCCCTACGCGAAAAAGCAGGCTCCCGATCTTGATGTGTGTATCAAGGAATGGTACCGCCAGCAGATGTTCCTCGCCGCCGACGAGAGAGTTACCATTCTCGGTCACCCTTGGTATCACGGAAAAGGTATCTGGTACGAGGATTTCGACGTCATCCCGCGCTCGATGAAGCTTGATATTGCAAATGAGCTCAAGAAGAACGGCAAGTACGTTGAGTGCAATTCCCACTTCTTCCGCACCAAGCTCGCAACCGAGAAATTCCGCCGTCAGTATGCGGAATATCTCCGCGAGATGTTCGAAATGGGGATCCCCGTCACCTACGGCTCGGATTCGCACAAGAACTATACCGACGTGCGCGAATCGGTCGAGGTCTATCTACGCGAAGCCGGCTTCAAGGATGGCGATTTCTCCGAAATTGCAGAAAAGGATCTTTGGTAAAATATTCAGGTCAGCTCAATTTTCGATTTGAGCTGACCGATTTTTTGTTTTCTATTGCAATCATGGCGGAAAAATGATATAATAAAATCAATCAAATTCTCCCCCGGAGGTAAAGTTATGAAACTTGCAACGACAACAAACGATTTCTTTGGTTACACACGCTGCCAGATCAAGGCTCTTGAGCATATTCACGCGGCGGGATTCAAGTATGCGGATTACAACTTCGGCGGCGATTACCGCGACCGCACGGGTGTTTATTCCGAGGATTACAAGCATTATTTCGGCGAAGTCGCCGAGGCGGCTGATAAGATCGGCATCAAGCTCGTTCAAGCTCATTCGCCGATGGGCAAGCCCCTCGTTGACGACGGCGGCGTGTTCATCGCCGATACCATCCGTTGCGTTGAGGCGTGCGGATATTGGGGCATTCCCAATCTCGTCGTCCATTCGGGCTACGTTCACGGTCTGACACCCGAGGAGACTTTCGCGCAGAACAAGCTCTTCTTCATGCCCATCCTTCGCGAGGCGGAGAAGTATGGAGTCAATATTCTCGTCGAAAACTTCAACAAGATGCACCACGAGGGGCTTTATTGGATCGATAACGCGACCGATCTGCTCCGTCAGATCGAGGTCGTTGACCATCCCCTTTTCCACGCTGTCTGGGACGCGGGACACGCAAATATGCAGGATATGCCGCAGGACGAGGAGCTTCGTCTGCTCGGCAGCCACGTCCGCGCGCTTCATATTCAGGACAATATGGAAAACGCCGATACCCATCTCTGCCCCTTCCTCGGCACAATGAATATGGATGCCGTGATGAACGGTCTGCTTGACATCGGATATGAGGGATATTTCACTTTCGAGGTCGGCGGATTCTTCACTCCTGCAAATAAGAGAAGAAAGTACGAGCGCGACACCCGCCTTGCGGGCGCACCGCTCGCGCTCAAGGATGCATTTGAGAGTTATCTTTACGGGCTCGGCAAGGTAGTTCTTGAATCCTACGGAGTTTACGAGGAATGAGAATACTTTTCATAGGTAACAGCGCGACCTACGTTCACGACATCCCCGAAACACTCGCAAGCCTTGCAACCTCTGCGGGCTTTCCGACTGAGTCTGTGCGGATCGTCAAAGGCGGATGGTGTCTTTCGCAGCACGCCGCAGAGGGAAGCCGCGCGCGGGCGGAGATCGAGAAAGGTTACGATCTCGTCGTGCTCCAGGATAACGGAAACTGCGTTTCATCGGATGAAAAGAGAAGCGCGTGCATTTCCTCTTGCGAAATTCTCGCGTCAAAGGCGATCGAAAGCTGCGCTAAACTCGCTTATTACGTTCGCCCGCCCTACGGCTACGAGGCTTTCGGACGCTCGCCCGTCGAACAGTGCCGCGCGTTTGACGAGCTGTTCACGGATATAGCAAGCAAAAACGGCGCAGTCTGCGTTTACGTCAACCGCGCGTTTGAGTATGCCATTGAGAACACCGACATCCGCCTTTGGGGCGACGATAACGCTCACACAAGCGACGAGGGCGCATACCTTGCCGTTTGCGTGCATTTTGCAACGATCTTCGGCAAGTCTGCGACCATTCTTGACGAAAACGGAATCGAAAACGCGAAGGTTTTGCAGGAGGTTGCCGACAAAATAGTTTTTGGAGGATAATGTATGGACAAAGCCAAACAGATTTATAAAAAATACACGGGAACTGTGACAACGATAAGATTAGCCACATTTTTACTGTATTTTGTGCTATCCGCGATATTGAGCATTATCGGTTTGTTTCCGTTGGTATTTCCGCTTGTTGTGGTGTTGTGTGTGATCGTGCGTAAGCTGACGTTTTTCAAGTTCCGTCAGCATATCACGGGCATTATCATCGACGACCTTGATGCGTCTCTTTACCGTGAAGTTATCATATCGTCGGGGCTTGGTACGAAAAATATCCTGTTTGCGGTGGAGAGTGAATTTTTCGCAGGCAATATTTCGGGCGCGATCGCTCTCGCCGAAGCCGCTTACGGAAACGTGGCGGTATCGAAAAAGATGAGAATTTACTCGCTTGCTTTTCTTGCGCAATACTATTACGTATTGGACGATGACGAGAGGCTCGCTTACACCTGCCGCAGGTTCCGCGATAGTGATCTTCTGCGCCGCGGTGTGATTTTTAAGACAACGGAAAAAGTGATCCGAAAATACGAATATTACCTCGCTGGCGACTATGAGTCTTTTATCAAGCCGATCGACGCGAAGCAAAAAGGGACTCTTTATCCCCTCGTGACGTCATTCAACGAGGCTCGGGTTGCGCTGAAAAAGGGCGATGCTCAAACTGCAAGAACCGTCTTTTCCGCGCTTTCGGCGGCTGCTGAAAATACCGTTTTCGGTATGATCTCGCGTCGCGCGGTCGAGGCGATCGACGGTGGTAAGGAATACCGTGAAGCGGTTGCGCAGAACGAGTGCGAGGATGTCGATGCCGAGGCGGCAGTTGCCAAATATGTCGCAGAGAGCAGAAAGTCGAACAAGGTCAGAAGGATCTTATATATAGTTATAGCTGTGCTCTTGGTCATCTATCTCCCGCAATCTAACCGCAGTTATCGGAACGGTGTTGACGAGATCGTGACACAAGCCGTATTCGAGCGGGTCTACGGCGAAGCTGAGATTCTTGATATAGTCAGCTTCAATATCAAAGGCGAGAAAACCGAAAAGATCGTCCTCGCCGACGTCGGCGGCGAATTGGTAGTCGGCGGTAAGTATTGGAGCGATGAGGGCGAGATGATTCTCGTGAGCTACGTGCGGATCCCATATTCCGAGCTTGCGGAGAAGGGAAGTCTCATCTATTCCTTCAACCCGCGCGGTACTTCGGAGTTTTTGTATATTAAAATATACGACTATTTTGAAGTGTTTGTCGATAACGATTATCTGCTGTGTCAGACTTATTACGTCAACGATAATTTGATTACCGTGATCATCGATGAGGGGATGATCGAATAAAAACGCAGTTCGAAGGGGTGCCTTCCATGAAGCAGGTTTTACCTGCCGAAACACAAAAGGAGTACGGATGATTTGTTCGTACTCCTTTTGCATACTGTCGGGTGGTGATGAGCATTTTTATATGTTCATATGTGACTTGTCAATTTTCCTGACAAGCACTGCTTTTGTGGACACAAAAGCGAAGCCTCGCGTATGGGGGAATAAAAGCACTTATAGCAGTTTACTAAACTTGATTTTTGAATTTTGCTCATAAATGTGATATCCAGAATTGGAATAACAATTTATAGCTGCGATATTTTCTTTATCGGTTTGAATATTAATCGTATTAAATCCGAGCCCCTTAACATATTGCTCCGCATAATTCAGTGCAAAAGATCCAATCCCTTGGCGTTGGAAATCTTTTGCAACAAATAACATAGATACCCATGCTATATCTGTATTCAGCAATCCATTAATTTTCATGTAAGCAATAGGCATTGCACCCTTGCAAATCAAAAAATGCTTTTCATCCGTATCTTCGACAGAAAGAATTTCCCTCCATTCGCTTAGAGATATATTTCCGGAATTCAAAATATCTTTGTTTTGAGCAAAAAGAATTCTCACAAAATATGCCTCGTTTTTTGTTGCTGGGATAATAGTTAAAGAGTTTGGAATGTCTAATTCATACATGATTTCACCGTCATTTGTGAAATCATTAAACGATTCAAATGGCTTTTCTAAAAAACATAATGACATTTGAAGGTTGCGACTTGGAATGTTGTCGGGCTTGACATAACACCGAAGTGTTGTTGCTCCCATTTCAGATAAGTGATTTGTCGCCGCGTGAATCATTTGTTTTGCTATTCCTCTTCTTCTGTATTCCGGAATTACAAACAAGTCACCATAATACCAAAGATGAGGATTGTTTTCATTTTTCACGCAATGAATTCTGCCGATGACTTGATTTTTTGCAGTGGTGGCAATTACCCCAAAGCAATCGTTGCTATTAACAAGCTCGTCGAAGATATACTGTCTCGATCGGTTTGTAAACTGTGGGGTTAATGCTTTCCATTGACTTTGAGCAATTTGTTCTACAAGTTCGCTGGTTAAGAATTTGCTGATTTGAATTGTAATGATTTCTTTCATTTTGTTACCTCTTTCTCAAAAAATAAAATGCTCTCGATAAAATCAAGAGCATTAAGTCAAGACGTAACAATATAAGTTAGTTTGCGGACAAAACGGCAATTGATTTTATCAGTGTTAAGTTTGTCATTTTGTCCACCTCCTTTAAGTATCAATTTTGTGTAATTATTATAGCACAACATCATTCAAAAGTCAATACTTAATAAATAAACCTGTGGTTGATATAAAAAACTTGGCGCACCTGCTTTATCGCAGGCACGCCAAAGGACTGCTTTTTATAATTTTACCTCTTGACAAATACCCCTTGGGGGTATATAATATAGTATATAAGATCATGCGAGGTATAAAAATGGATAAATATTGTTGTTGTACCCACAAGACGAAGGAGAGGGGCGACGAGGAGTATCGCTCGCTCATAAATCGTCTCAACAGAATAGAGGGGCAGATCCGCGGGATCAGGAATATGGTCGAGAACAGTGCCTACTGCACGGATATTCTCGTTCAGGTCCAGGCGGCAAGCGCGGCGCTGAATTCTTTTTCGAAGGAATTACTTTCAAATCATATCAAGACCTGCGTTGCGGATGATATCAGAGCGGGCAAGGACGAAACGATCGACGAGCTCGTTGTGACCTTGCAGAAATTGATGAGGTGAGATGATGGAACAGTATAACGTAACGGGAATGAGCTGTGCCGCCTGCTCGGCAAGGGTGGAGAAGGCTGTGCTTGAAGTTGAGGGCGTCACGTCTTGCTCGGTGAGCCTCTTGACAAACTCGATGGGCGTCGAGGGCAGCGCGAGCGAGAATGCGATTATCGAAGCCGTCGTCAATGCGGGCTACGGCGCGGAAAAGAAGGGAAATGAGAAGAGATCCTCTGCTCCCGACGATGATGCGTTGGCGGATAAGGAAACTCCGGTGCTTGTAAAGCGTCTGATAGCGTCGCTTGCCTTTCTTGCGGCGCTGATGTACGTGTCGATGGGACACGTGATGTGGGGCTTCCCGCTTCCTGCGTTTTTCGATAATAATCCCATTGCCGTCGGAATCCTTCAGCTTGTGCTTTCGGCGATCGTAATGGTGATAAATCAGAAATTCTTCATCAACGGCTTGCGCGGTGTGCTTCACCGCTCGCCGAATATGGATACACTTGTTGCAATGGGTTTCGCGGCGTCGTTTGGGTATAGTCTCTATGCCCTGCTTGCAATGACCGTGTCGGAGCACCCCGAGCATTATCTTCACGAATTCTATTTTGAGTCAGCCGCTATGATCCTTGCGCTCATCACGCTCGGAAAGATGCTCGAGGCGCGCTCAAAGGGCAAAACGACGGATGCGCTGAAGAGCCTTATGAAGCTCACGCCGAAGACCGCGACCGTCATTCGCGGCGGCTCGGAGGTCAGCATTCCCGTGAGCGAATTGAGAGTCGGCGACGTTTTCGTCGTTCGTCCGGGCGAGAGCATTCCCGTTGACGGAAGAGTTATCGAAGGTCACAGCGCGGTTGACGAATCTGCGCTGACGGGCGAGAGCATTCCCGTTGACAAGGAGGTCGGAAGCTCCGTCAGCGGCGCGACGATCAACCGCTCGGGATTCATAAAATGCGAGGCGACCCGCGTCGGCGAGGACACAACGATCTCGCAGATAATCAAAATGGTCAGCGACGCGGCGGCTACAAAGGCGCCGATCGCAAAGATCGCGGATAAAGTCTCGGGCGTTTTCGTGCCGATAGTTATCTCGATCGCCGCTCTTGTCCTTCTTGTTTGGCTTCTCCTTGGCGAGAGCGCGGGATTCGCGCTTGGCAGAGCGATCTCGGTGCTTGTCATAAGCTGTCCTTGCGCGCTCGGACTTGCAACGCCGGTTGCAATTATGGTAGGTAACGGTATGGGCGCGAAGAACGGTATTCTGTTCAAGACGGCGTCCTCGCTCGAAATGGCGGGCAGAACGCAGATCGTGGCACTCGATAAGACGGGAACCATCACAAAGGGCGAGCCCGAGGTCACCGATATAGTCGGCGAGGGCGACCTGCTTCACATTGCTTACAGCCTTGAGGCGAAAAGCGAGCATCCGCTTGCCCGTGCGATAGTCAAAAAAGCCGAGGAGGAGGGGATCCCGATCGCGGATTCCGAAGCCTTCGAGATCTTTCCCGGCGGCGGACTTTACGGAATTATCGGCGGCAAGAGTTGTGTGGGCGGAAACAGAGAATTCGTCGGCAAGTATGCGGAAATTGCGCCCAACGTGCTCGAAAATGCCGAAAAGCTCGCAGAAGAAGGCAAGACACCGATGTTCTTCGCTTGCGACGGCAAGGTTCTCGGCGTGATCGCGGTTGCGGACAAGGTCAAGGACGACAGCGAAAGCGCGATCCGCGAGATGAAGGATATGGGGATACGTGTCGTTATGCTCACGGGCGACAATAAAAACACCGCCGAGGCTATCGGCAAGGCGTTCGGCGCGGACGAGGTCATTGCACAGGTCAAGCCCGACGGCAAGGAGGCAGTCATTCGCCGCTTGCAGGAAGAGGGCAGAGTTGCAATGGTTGGCGACGGCATCAACGATGCACCCGCGCTGACCCGCGCTGACATCGGCATTGCCATCGGTGCGGGAACAGACGTTGCAATCGACGCGGCGGACGTCGTTCTCGTCAAGAGCCGACTTTCCGACGTACCCGCGGCGATAAGGCTCAGCCGCGCGACTCTGCGAACGATCCACCAGAATCTCTTCTGGGCGTTCATCTATAATGTGATATGCATCCCCGTTGCGGCGGGCGCGTTCGTTTGGGCGGGGCTGACGCTCAATCCCATGCTCGGCGCGGCGGCAATGAGTATGTCAAGTTTTTGCGTCGTCACAAACGCACTCCGTCTCAATCTTTGTGACGTACATTCATCAAAACGATCAAAAAATAAAAATACAAAAGAGGAAAAAGAAATGGAAAAGACAATGAAGATCAAGGGCATGATGTGCCCCCATTGCGAAGCAAGAGTCAAGAAGGTTCTCGAGGAGCTCCCCGAGGTAGCCGAGGCAAAGGTCAGCTACAAAAAGGACACCGCACAGCTGAAGCTGAACGCTCCCGTATCCAACGAGGTGCTCACCAAGGTGATAACCGACAACGGTTATACAGTCGTATCTATCAAATAAAAGCTTCGGAACCGATTCTTTAAGGGATATTCTACTAACAGAAATAGCAGTTTCAAAATGAAATTATTAATTTCCCTTGATGAGATTCGCAATAGAATGAAGTTGCGCGCTCTCCTTTCACCGCTTCCGCGGTCCCCCTCCCTCCCGGAGGGAGGCTAAGGGGTGCGTGCAACCTTCATTGTTTGTGCAGCGAATTTTGCTCAAATTTATAATTTTGCATACAAAAAAGGAATATTTTATTTGAATCAATTTGCACTCGTAATAGAGTTCTTGCAAACTTTTTCAATAAAATATTCCTTTTTACTGTTTAAGGATTAAGCTAAAACGATATTCGCTGAATATCCGAAGGAGTTTGCACTGACTAATCAGCCTTCCTCCGGGAGGAAGGGGGACCGCGGAAGCGGTGAAAGGAGCCCGCGCAACTATCGGTTAGCACAAATAATATCTATATTAAATGAGCTTGCCCTGCCTTTTATGAAAGTCTTTTGTAAACGTTAAGCCATTTTCCGCTGAAGTATCTCCAGGCGAAGAGTATCGCGCGAAAGACCCAGTCGACGGTCATTGCGACCCAGACTCCAAGCGGTCCCATTCCGAATCCCGCGAAAGAGAAGAGTCCGAATACGTTGACAGCGTCAAGCGAGAAGACGTAGCTGAGCGCAACGCGGAAGGTCCACATCGAGAACATCGAAACGATCAGGGGGAACTTGACGTCGCTTGCCGCGCGGAATGCCGAAGGAAGTGTGAACGCTGTTGGCCAGATTACAGCCGCGCATATCGCGTGGTAGATTATCAGCTGATATGCGATGTCCGCGCCCTCGGCAGAAAGCTCATAGAAGCCGATGACGGGCTTGGCGATGAAGAAGGTCAGCGCGACGATCACCCAAAGGCATATATACGTGGCTGAGATCAGAATTCTCGAATACCTTTTTGCCTGTTCCTTTTCTTCCGCTCCGACACATCTGCCGACAACCGTGACCATTGTATTCGTGAACGCCGTTCCGGGCATATACTGATAGTTCGCAAGGGTCGCCGCAACCGCGTTTGCCGCGATCGAAGCCGTGCCCATCGAGGAGATGAGGCTTTGAGTCATCAGCTTGCCGAACTGGAACATACTGCTTTCGATCCCGTTCGGCACTCCGATGCGGAGAATTTCCTTGATGATGGGAAGATCGGGGCGGTAATCGAGGTAATTATCAACGTAAACGGTGTTTTTGCGGTTTCGGAGAAGATAAAGCGTGATAACGGTGCCGATAATGCGCGAAACGAGGGTAGATATTGCCGCACCTGCCGCGCCCATACCGTAGCCGTAGATAAGGATCGCGTTTCCGATGACGTTGATGATATTCATACCGAGCGAGATGAGCATCGACATCGTCGAGTTGCCCATAACGCGGTAAAGTGCGCCGCCCGCATTGTTGATGGCAAGGAATGGGAAGGAGAGAGCAACGAAGATGAAGTAATCCTTCGCCGCCTGCATAACGTCGGGCTCAACGTCGCCGAAAAGGAGTCCCATAAGGAAGTCCTCAAGGATGATGACGGCGATAGAGATGAAGAGCGCGACGGCTGTGGTGGCATAGGTGAGCTGTTTTGCCGCGGAAAGTGCGCCTTCGCGGTTCTGCTGACCGAGAAACTGTGCCACGACAACCGCACCGCCCGAAACGAGCGCGCCGAATGCGATGACGAGCATGGTGTCGAGCGAGTTTACAAGCGAAACGCCCGAAACGGCGGCTTCGCCTGCGCTTGATACCATAAGGGTATCCACCATACCGATGGTGACGGCGAGAACCTGCTGAATTATCAGCGGAAGTGCAATTTTAACGAGATCGCTCTTCGAAAAGAGCGGCTTTTTTGTTTCCATAAGTTAGTCTTTCTTTTATTTGAACTTAAGATCCGCCATAACGGGGTAGTGGTCGCTCGCGTCGTCGCTTATCTTGTTTGCAAGAACCTTGAAGCAGAGCGCTTGAATCTCCTCGGTGTACCACACGAAATCCTCCGAGATACGATTGGTCTGTCGCTCGCCGATCTTGTGGAAGGTACCGTAAGAGGTGTTTTTGTTGGCGTTGACGAGGGCGTATCTCTGCGCGTCCTTGTATCCGCTTGCGGCGAGATAATTATATCCGCTGTTTGAGGACGAGCTGTTGAAACTCGTATACATATCACCCGTGAGAATGACGGGAAGGGCGGAATCGGATGCATCCGCAACAGCGGCAAGCTGTTCGCGCGCCCACTGATTCGAGGAACGGCTGTCGGCGTAGTGAGCGGTCGAAAGGATGAATTTCTGACCCTTATAGGAGAAGACCGCCGTGTGCGAGCCGTGGTAGTAGATATATCCCATCGGATTTGATGCGGATTTGTTCGTCTTTTGCGTGGAATAACGCCAGGCGGAGGAGACCACCTCGAGCCCGATATCCTTGCGGTAGATGATGTTTGAGTTGATCGTTTTGCCCTTGATCGCGTCGGCACCCGCCTCGGGCTTATCCTTGTCATAGGGCGAGTCGAGGCAGACGTAGTATTCCGAAAGCTCGTTCATCACGGCATCGAAAAATACGGTGTTACCGTTGTGGCTTGCGTAAAACTCATTGGTGGTGATAATATCGGGCATAAACTGCAGGATCATATCGGCAATATCCTCGCCGCGCGTGACGTTGTCGGTGTAAACGACGGGCGGGGTCGTGACGTTCGGGTCAAGGTAGGGCGCCGCCATATTCCAATGGAATACGCGAAGGTCGGTGCCCTCGGCGCGATCTGCCATGCTGATATTGTTTTTGTCGATCTCGGCGAGGATGTCGCCGCTGATGATCGAGCCCTCAAACACAGTGGGGGCTTTTTTGAGCGTTGAAAAGTAGGAAGTCAGCTCCTCGGTGAGTTTTTCGAGAGTCGCTCTGCCCTCGCCCATGATGACGAGCTTTTCACCGACAACGCGGACGTCGTAGTATACGTTCGGGCGCGGGAAGGATGCTCTTACTTCTGCGCTCTCGGCGCGGTTGGTCTTGCCGACGAGTATTTCACGTTCGGTTTCCTTTGCCGTGTGGGCTTTCACCTGAAGCGTGCAACCAACGGTCTTTGAGATCATAGCTCTCAGCTCTCTTGCCGCCGCCGAAGCCGCTTTTGAGCCGTTATGTATTATTATGTATTCCGAAATATCAGCTCCTGCCAACGAGATGGATAGTTCTTCGGGGATCGCCTCGCTGGTTTCCTCCACGGTCGTTTCCGCGGCAGTCGTTTCGGGTGGCAGGGGCTCTTCCGCCGTGCAAGAAAGGAGAAGGATGGGCAGCGCGGCGAGTATCAAAAGTAATCTTTTCATATTATCGGCATCTCGGTCATACGGAGCTTCGCGCAACCGTAGGGGTAAAGCTCGATCTCAACTTCCTCCGAGATCGGGGTTCTCGACTCGGGCACCTTGGCGCAAACGTTTTCGTGGCGTTCGGCAAGACCCCAGGGGATCTGCTTCATCTTCGCCGTCAGCGTCACGGGCGGATTTTCGGATGAGAAGGGAATATCGGAGAGGGATTTCTGATTGAGCTTGAGCTCAAGTGCGGAGAAAGCATAATTCCAATCAGATTTCGGGATCAATTCGTAATCGCAGTAGGGGAATTTGCGAACGACGCCGTTTCTTTCATATTCGTACATCTTCTTTTCGTACTTGATGGGAAGCGAGAAGACGAGCGAGCCGCAACGGACGCTGTGGAGATTATGCGGACGCGCGAAAAATTCGGGCTCAACACCAAACTCAACGAGGAATTTCTTCTTTTCACCCGCCTTGACGGGAAGAACGATCATCTCGCCCCATCCCTCTTTGCCGTCAACCTTGAGCCATTTCTTGAAGGAAGGCAAACGGATGAGAAGCTTGAAGTCTTTCTTGGCTTCAACGGAATATTCAAAGGAGTTTTCGAAGGGATAATTGGTCTTCAGAGTGACGGAATAATCCTCTGTCTTGACAGACGAGGGTACGGGAACGACGGAAATGACTTCGTCATCCTTGTGCATAAACGCCGAGAGGGCAAATTTCGGCCAAGCCTGACCGAAGTTGGCAGTGCAGCAGCCGTACTCGGGCTCAAGACCGAAAAGATGAGCCTCGCGCTTGTTCGTGCCAAAGATCGCTTTGCCGGGGAAGCGGATGCAGGCGATCTGGTTGCTCTGCTGATCGTACTGATGCGTCCACATATCGTCGCTGATCGTCGCGGGGAGGGCATTGAAGGCGAGAAATTCGAGTCGTTCCGCCCATTTGAAGTCGCCGGTAGCGGCGAAAAGATGCTCATAGGAGTACATCTGCTCTGCAACGGCGCAAAGCTCGGTGCCCTGGATAGGGGAAAGTCCCGAAAGGCATTCGTCGCCCGTGAAGAGCCCGACGGGGGTGCCGTTGTAGGTGCGGAGGACCTCGGAAAGCTTTTCGGCAACGTCAGTGTATTCCTCGCCGAGAAGACCGTGGCTGACAGCCTCGTATTTCAGCATCATACCGAGGTTTACGATGTGTGTTTCGTATGTCCATTTATCAAGCGGACGCTTCCAAAGGTGCGTCATCTTCGAGTAATCCGCGCCCTGTTCCTTGAGTATCCTTGCAAGATCGGTAAGCCATTCCTCGTCATAGCGTTCTTTGAGGAAATCTATTGCAATAAAAGCCTCAAACCAGCGCGCTTTGCCCCATTTGAAGAGCGTGATCGTACCCGAGGAGAGCAGATCGTGGTAGTTTTTGAGCACTCGGTAGAGAACCGAGGGGATCCGTTCGTCGCGCGAGCATTCGTAGTAGACGACGAGAACCTTCGATATAAGCTGAACCGCCCAGGAGTCGTAGGTTGGGATGTTTTCCTCGGCGCAGGGGCAGATCCATCCGCTTTCCTTCTGGAAGGAGATTATCGCGTCGATGTATTTCTTTGCGCGCGCGATCTTGTCCTCGTCCTCGAGCAGGTATGCGAGCGGGACGAAGCCGTCGAGCCAATAGGGCACGCGCCCCCAGCCCTCGGCGTCGCCGCCGATCCACGCGCTGTCGCGGACGTCGCGCCAGACACTGTCAAGGTTACCCGCAAGCGATCCCGCCTGGATCTCAAGCTGACGGCGAAGCCAACCCTCGGGCTTTATTTCATTAGATGTGTAAAAATTCCATTTCTTCACGGCACTTTCCTCCGTTTATTTTATTTGAGTTAATTATAGCACAGATGACCGCCGAAATCAATCTTTATCGGGCAAAAAACTTGACTTTAATATAAATTCGTGATATACTAAATATAATATTATAATACTATGGAGAAATAAAATTGGCATCCGCAAAGATATCAAAGGACTTTACAAAGGGTAATATACCGAAGCAGTTATTGCTTTTCACCCTGCCTTTTATGGCATCGAACGCGCTCCAGGTGCTTTACAGCACGATAGATATGATCATCGTAGGCGAATTTGTCGGCACGCCGGGACTTTCGGCAGTCTCGCAGTCGAGCCAGATCGTCAACTTTGCAACGATGGTCTGCCTTGGACTTTCGAATGCGGGGCAGGTGCTCGTTTCGCAGGCACTCGGTTCGGGGAAGAAAAAGGAAATGAACGACATCATCGGAACGATGTTCAGCGTGATGACGATCTTTTCCGCGATCCTTTCGGTCATTATAATTGCCGCTAACCGATGGATAATGGACGTTATGAATATGCCCGACGAGTCCTATGATATGGCGATCGACTACCTCATCATCTGCGCGGGCGGACTTGTTTTCACCGCGGGATACAATATGGTTTCGGCAGTTCTTCGCGGTATGGGCGACTCGAAGCGTCCCTTCCTCTTTATCGGAATTGCTTCCGCGATCAACCTCGTTCTCGACCTGCTCTTCACGGGCGTGCTCGGTATGGGAGTTGCGGGTGCGGCTTGGGCAACGATAATCGGACAGGCGGCGGCGTTCATTTTCGCGCTTTATTACTTATATAAGCATAAGGAAGCTTTCGGATTTGATTTCAAGAAGGAAAGCTTCAAGATCCAGAAGAAGTATGCGGGTATGATCGCCTCGCTCGGCACGCCGATGGCGATCCAATCGGGTTGCATAAACCTTTCGATGCTATTCGTCAACGCGATGATAAACGACATCGGCGTTGTTGAGTCGGCAACATTTGGCGCGGGCGTCAAGATCGATGACATCGTCAACAAGATCTCGCAGGGCATTCAGTACGCCGCAATGCCGATGATCAGTCAGAATATCGCCGCAGGCGAGCAAAAGCGTGCAAAGCAGACGGTTTATTGGTCGTGGATCTATTCGGGCGCGCTGACGGTATTCTTTATGATACTTTACGTTTGCTTCGGCAAGCAGCTCTTTATGCTCTTCTCGGATGATCCGCTCGTTCACGAGCAATGCGCGGTGTTCATCAGCGCGATCCTCTGGATGTTCCCGGCGTTTGCCGTCATGCGCGGAAGCGGCGCGTTCGTTCAGGGTATCGGAAACGCGAAGCTTTCGATGGTTTTGGCACTCCTTGACGGCGTTGTGCTCCGAATCGGACTTTCATATCTCTTTGGAATCAGACTCGGAATGGGATTTTACGGTTTCGTTCTCGGCTACGGTCTTGCACCTTACGGCTTTGCGATACCGAGTATGCTTTATTTCCTCTCGCCAATCTGGCAGAAGAGAAGAACTCTTGCGGATGATATATAAATGAAGAAAATTATAGCTGTGTTCGGGACGCGTCCCGACGCGATAAAAATGTGCCCGCTCGTGCTCGAGCTTAAACGGCGCGAAAGTATTGAGGTCAGGGTCTGCCTCACGGGTCAGCACCGCGAGATGCTTGATCAAGTTATAGGAATTTTCGGTGTAACCGCAGATTATGATCTTGCTGTGATGCGGGAAGGTCAGGATCTTTCGGATATAACATCCAAAATCATCGACGGCATAACTCCGATTCTTCAAAAGGAAAAGCCCGATATTGTCCTTGTTCACGGTGATACGTCAACGGCTTTTGCCGCGGCGCTTGCGGCGTTTTATCTGAAGATACCCGTGGGTCACGTTGAGGCGGGGCTTCGCACCCATCGCATCGACTCCCCCTATCCCGAGGAATTCAACCGCCGTGCGGTTTCTTTGATATCGACTTATGATTTTGCACCCACCGAGGCGGCAAAGGCGAATCTTATCGGTGAGGGTAAGGATCCCGATCACGTTTTTGTGACGGGAAATACCGTCATCGACGCGCTGAAATATACGGTAAACGAGGCTTCTCACAGTTCGGGCAGGCTCGTTCTGTTGACCGCGCACCGCCGCGAGAATATCGGCGAGCCGATGAGGAATATCTTTTCGGCTGTGAAGCGAGTCGCAGAAAAGTATGATGATATAAAGATAGTTTACCCGATGCATCCGAATCCCGCCGTCCGCAGTATTGCAGGGGAGATCCTCGGCGGTTGCGAAAGGGTGGAGCTCACCGAGCCGCTTGATCTTGTGGCTTTTCATACTTTACTCGCGCAAAGCTACTGTGTTCTGACCGACAGCGGCGGCGTTCAGGAGGAAGCGGCGGCACTCGGCAAGCCCGTCCTCATTCTGCGCGATACCACGGAGCGAACCGAATCGGATTCGCTTATGCTCGTCGGAACGCAAGAGGATGACGTTGCCCGCGAATTCGAGCGATTGCTTGAAGACGAAGAGCTTTATAACAAAATGAAACACGCCCCCAATCCCTACGGCGACGGCAACGCCTCGGCGCGGATCGCGGACATTATTGAGAGGATTTAGAAATGGCACTTGAGATTCTTGAAAACAATGAAAACGGCTATCATCCCCTCGTTACGTTCGGCGCGTGGAGAGTTGCCGTGGCGAACCCTTGCGACAAGTGGGTCGAGGGTAACGTCACCTTTATGGAGCGCCATATGAAGACCGACGAGGTTTTCGTGCTTCTCAAAGGCAATGCCGCGCTTTATATCGGCGAGGAAAGGGAAAAGGTCGCGATGGAGATTGGAAAGGTCTACAACGTCAAGCTCGGCACGTGGCACAACCTCTGCATGGAGGAAGGCGCGCAAGTGCTCATCGTCGAAAACGACGACACCTGCAAGGAAAACAGCGAGTATTGTGATTTCTAATTAAAATAGAGGCTGGCTCATTTAACATAGATATTATTTGTGCTAACCGATAGTTGCGCGGGCTCCTTTCACCGCTTCCGCGGTCCCCCTTCCTCCCGGAGGAAGGCTGATTGGTCAGCACAAACTCCTTCGGATATTCAGCGAACATCGTTTTAGCTTAATCCTTAAACAGTAAAAAGGAATATTTTATTGAAAAAAGTTTGCAAGAACTCTATTACGAGTGCAAATTGATTCAAATAAAATATTCCTTTTTGGTATGCAAAATTATTACTGTGAACAAAATCCGCTGTAAAAACGATGTGGATTGCACGCACCCTTAGCCTTCCTCCGGGAGGAAGGGGGACCGCGGAAGCGGTGAAAGGAGCCCGCGCAACTTCATTTTATTGCGAATTTCACCAAGGGATTAATTAATGATATTTTTTATATTACTCTTTGCAAAATATATCTTAACAAGCCAGCCCCTACCTTCCATTTTGCCGAAGGCAAATTATCATTCTCGCGAAGCGAGATTATCATTCCGCCGAAGGCGGATTATCATTCGCGCCACGCGCGACAGTACAAATTAAACCTAAAACCGCACCCGATTTTCGGGTGCGGTTTTAACACAAATTTATCTTTGTACTCTTCCCGATCCGTCGCCGCCTGCGAGTTTTTCAACTTCGCTGACGCTGACGCGGTTGAAGTCGCCCTCGACCGAGTGCTTGAGTGCGGATGCCGCAACTGCAAACTCGATCGCGCCCTGAGTATCCTTGCCCGAGAGCAGAGAATAGATTAAGCCCGCGCCGAAGGAGTCGCCGCCGCCAACGCGGTCAACGATGTGGAGGTGATAGGACTTCGAGAAGCAGTAGTTCTCGCCGTCATAGAGCATACCTGCCCAGTCGTTGTCGGATGCGGAGATCGAGGTGCGGAGAGTGATGGCAACCTTCTCAAATCCGAACTTGTCTGCAAGCTGCTTTGCAACAGACTTGTAGCCCTCGTGGTTGAGCTTGCCGCCGTAAATGTCGGTGCCCTCAGCCTCGATGCCGAAAACGTCCTTTGCGTCCTCTTCGTTCGAGATGCAAACGTCAACGTATTCGCAAAGCTTGGTCATAGCCTCGCGTGCCTCGGCTCTTGTCCAGAGCTTGCCGCGGTAGTTGAGGTCGCAGGAGATCTTGACGCCCTTTGCCTTTGCAGCCTTGCAAGCCTCAAGGCAAATGTCAACGAGCTTGCCGCCGAGAGCGGGAGTGATGCCGGTGAAGTGGAACCAATCCGCGCCGTCGAAGATCTGGTCCCAATCGAAGTCGGAGGGCTGTGCCTCTGCGATCGCGGAGTGTGCGCGGTCGTAGATACAAACGGAACCTCTCTGGGAGGCGCCCTTTTCGAGGTAATAGATACCAACGCGATCACCGCCGCGGACGACCTTCGAGGTGTCAACGCCGAAGTAGCGGAGAGAGTCGATCGCCGCCTGACCGATAGCGTGCTTGGGGAGCTTGGTTACGTAAGCGCTCTCAATGCCGAAGTTGGCAAGAGAAACCGCAACGTTCGCCTCGCCGCCGCCAAAAGTGGCCTGCATCTGGTCGTTCTGGAAGAATCTATAATATCCGTTGGGTGCAAGGCGAAGCATAATTTCGCCGAATGTGATTACCTTGCTCATTTGTCAGCCTCCATTTTTTCGAGCGCTTCCTTTACGAAGAAGCTGCCGCCGATGGCAACGATCTTGTCGAAAGCGAGGAATTCGTCGATGTTGGAACGGTCAACTCCGCCCGTGGGGATGAATTTGACCTGCGGGAAGGGACCCGAAAGCGCCTTGAGTGCGGAAAGACCGCCGTAAACGTTCGCGGGGAAGAATTTAACGGTGGTGATGCCGAGCTCGAGTGCCTGCATGATCTCGGTGGGGGTTACGCAACCGGGATAGTAGGGAATATTTTTCTCAATGCAGATCTTTGCAACTGCTACCGAAAGACCGGGGGAAACGATGAACTGCGCGCCTGCTGCGAGTGCCGCCTCGCACTGCTCTGCGTTGATAACGGTGCCCGCGCCGATCGACATTTCGGGGTAATTCTTGCAAGCGTAAGCGATCGCCTCAGCCGCGCAAGCGGTGCGGAAGGTGATCTCCGCGGTATTGATACCGCTGTGTTTGAGAGCGGTAAGTATCTTGTCGGTCTCGGAAAGCTCCTTGATCACGACAACGGGAACAAACTTTTCCATATTTATGCCTCCTTATACGCCCGAGTAAGCCGCGAAACCGCAGTCGATGGGAAGAACCACGCCGGTGATGGCGGATGCGGAGCGGTCGTCGCAGAGGAAGAGGGTCGCGCCGAGGAGTTCTTCAGCGTCAACGTATCTGCCTGTGGGAGTGCCGTTCAGGATCTTTGCGCTTCTTGCGGTGGGGGTGCCGTCCTCGTTGAAGAGGAGCGCGCGGTTCTGTGCGGAAACGAGGAAGCCGGGAGCGATGGCGTTGCAGCGGATTCCGGTACCTGCAAAGTGGGTTGCGAGCCACTGTGTGAAGTTCGAGATACCTGCCTTAGCCGCAGAGTATGCGGGGATCTTGGTGAGAGGAGTGTATGCATTCATCGAGGAGATGTTGAGAATGCAGCCGCCCTTCTTTGCTACGAGATCCTTTGCAAATGCTTGAGTGGGAAGAAGTGTGCCCTGGAAGTTGAGCTTGAAGACGAAGTCAACGCCCGAGGGATCAAGGTCGAAGAAGGACTTGCCGCCCTCTTTTGCCTCGTGCTGATATTCGTTGTCGGTGGTAGCTCTGGGGTTGTTTCCGCCTGCGCCGTTTACGAGAATGTCGCAGGGACCGAGATCGGCGAGAACCGCCTGATGAACCTGCTCGAGCATTTCGGGGTCAAGAACGTTTGCCTTGTAGCCTTCGCAGATGAAGCCTTCAGCCTTCAGTTCGTCGGCGAGCTTCTTAACAGCCTCTTCGTTGAGGTCGAGAGCCGCAACCTTTGCGCCCGACTGAGCGAACGCGCGTGCCATAGCGCCGCAGATAAGTCCGCCCGCGCCGGTAACTACAACTACCTTGCCGGTGTAATCAATATTGATGGGAAGATTGATCATGATTATTTACCTCTTAATATATTTCGAGTTTCTGCCAATTTATAGATCAGCATAATTTTATTAAATTCGTTTTTTCGGGGGCTTTGCCTTCGAAAAAACACCTTTCAGACGAGCAAAGCGAGTCCGCGCGCCGAGGGGAGCTGACAAAATCTTCGATTTTGTCACGCGGCGATAAGCGCGCCTCAATCGTAAAACGCAGTTTTACGATTGGCTTTTATCGAATTTGTCAAGGCTGTCCCAAACGCCGAGCATATACATAATGCCGAGCGCGCGGTCGTAAAGACCGTAGCCAGGACGGACGGTGCCGGGACCCTCGCCCCAGAGATGTCTGCCGTGGTCGGGACGGATGTAGCCATCGAAGCCGCAATCGTGGTAAGCCTTGAGGATCACAAGAATACCCGTGTCGCCGTCGCAATCGCGGTGGCTCGCCTCGGAGAAGTCGCCGTTTTCAAAATGCTTTACGTTACGGATGTGAGCAAACGCGATTCTGTCGCAATGCTTGCGGACGATGTCTGCAACGTTATTGTTCAGATCTGCACCAAGGCTGCCGGAACAGAGAGTCAGGCAGTTGTATTCGTCGTCAACCATACGCAGGAAACGGTCGATGTTTTCCTCGTTGATGAGAAGACGGGGCAGACCGAAGATGTCCCAAGGCGGATCGTCCATGTGGATAGCCATCTTGATGTCGCACTCGCGGCAGGTGGGCATGATAGCCTCGAGGAAGTATTTCAGGTTCGCCCAAAGCTTTTCGTGGTCAACGTCGGCGTAAGCCTTGAAGAGCTCGTCGAGCTTTGCCATTCTTTCGGGCTCCCAGCCGGGGAAGGACATATTGTATTTTTCGGTGAAATCAAGGATGTACTTCGCCATAGCGTTGTAGTCGTCCTGGATCATATTCTTTTCGTAGAAAAGAGCTGTCGAGCCGTCGCCGACGGGATGGAAGAGGTTCGATCTTGTCCAGTCGAAGATGGGCATGAAGTTGTAGCAGATTACCTTTACTCCGAATTTCGAGAGGTTACGGATGGTCTGCTTGTAGTTTTCGATGTAGCCGTCGCGTGTGGGAAGACCGATCTTGATGTCATCGTGAACGTTGACGGACTCAACGACGTCCATATTGAAGCCGTATTCGTCGAGCTGACGCTTGACTTCTGCGATCTCGTCGATCTCCCAGATCTCACCGGGCATCTTGTGATGGAGTGCCCAGACGATACCGGTAACACCGGGGATCTGCTTGATATCCGAGAGCTTGATCTTGTCGTTGCCCTCGCCGTACCAGCGGAATGTCATTTGCATTGGCATGGTTTATACCTCCGTATATTTTACATATAAAAATATCTTTTTGCGTTTTCGTAACAGATGCCGCGAACGATCTCGCCGAGCGCTTTTTCGTCGTTCGGGTATTCGCCGTTCTCGACCCATTCGCCGATGAGGGCGCAAAGGATGCGGCGGAAATATTCGTGGCGGGTATAGGAAAGGAAGGAGCGCGAGTCGGTCAGCATTCCGACGAAGTTGCCGAGGATGGAGAGGTTGGCAAGGCTGATGAGCTGATCCTTCATTCCCTGCTTGTTATCGTTGAACCACCAAGCACTGCCGTGCTGGAGCTTGCCCGCGACCTCGGTGCCCTGGAAAGCGCCGATGATGGTGTCGATAAAGGCGTTGTCGGATGCGTCAAGGCTGTAAATGATCGTTCTCGGCAGGCTTTCCTCGCGGTAAAGTTTGTCAAGGAGCATCGAAAGCTTGCGGCAACCGTCGTTCGGACCGATGCAGTCAAATCCGGTGTCGGGGCCGATCTCCCGGAACATAGCGGAGTTGGGATTGCGCAGGCAGTTGTAGTGAAGCTGCATTGCCATGCCCGCGCGGACGTATTCTTTCGCACAATGAACGAGAAGGGAAGTCTTGAACGCCTCTGCCTCTGCCGAGTGAACGACTTCGCCTGCAAGTCCGCGTGCGAGAATTGCCTCAAGCTCCTCGTCCGAGCCTTCTGCATAAACCATAAAGTCAAGTCCGTGGTCGCTTGCCTTGCATCCGCAGGATGCGAAATAATCTATTCTGTCCGAAAGAGCTTTTTTGAGAGTGCTTACGGAATTGATCTCGTATCCGCAGACCGCGGAAAGCTTTCCAATATAGTCAAGCCAGCCCGCTTTGTCGATATTGAGCGCCTTATCGGGGCGGAAGGAGGGAGCAACGACGGTGTCGAAGGACTTGTCCGCCGCGATCAGCTTGTGATACTCAAGACTGTCGATGGGGTCGTCGGTGGTGCCGATGAAGGCAACGCCGCTCTGCTTGATGATGCCGCGCGCGCTCATATCAGCCTCGGCGAGCTTCTTGTTGCAGAGCTCCCAAACCTCGGGTGCGGTCTCGGCGTTCAGGATCCCGTCGTAGCCGAAATAACGCTTCAGCTCAAGATGGCACCAATGGTACATGGGGTTGCCGATAGCCTTCGGCAGTGCCTCGGCGAATTTGAGGAACTTTTCGTAAGCGGGTGCATCACCCGTGATATAACGCTCGTCAACGCCGTTTGAGCGCATCAGACGCCACTTGTAATGGTCGCCGCCGAGCCAGATCTCGGTGATGTCGGCAAAACGCTTGTCCTCCCAGATCTCCTTCGGGGAGACGTGGCAATGGTAGTCGATGATCGGCGCATCGGAGGCGTATTTATGATAGAGTACTTTCGCCGTTTCGGTCGTCAGAAGAAAGTCTTCGGATAAAAATCGAGTCACTTTGCATCCTCCTATAAGTTTTGATTATTTTTGGTATATTCGCGGTATTCCTTCGGGGTCTTGCCCGTTTCTTTTTTAAATACCTTGGTGAAATATTGAACGTCCATAATGCCGCAATGAATTGCGATGGTCTGAACCTGAAGGTTGGTTGTCGAAAGCAGATGCTTTGCCTGTCCCACGCGTTTTTCGCGGATATATTCCGAAACAGTCTTGTCTGTTTCTTTTTTGAATATTGTAGCGAGATAACCCGAGCTGACGTTTTGCGCCTCGGCAAGGGTGGCAAGTGAGAGGTTTGCCGAAAGGTCGGAGTCGATCATCAGCACAGCCTTCCGCACTATCGGCGAAAGCCCCTGCATCGTGTGCTTGCGGACGAGTCTGCAATAGGCGCGGAACATTTCAAGCATAAACTCAAAATGATCGGTGTGCGATGCGAGTGCTTCGATCCTCAGCGCAAAAGATGACGAAAGGCTGTCAAGGTACATCGGGTGCACCCCGCCCTTTTCCGCCGCTTTGCGCAGAAGGGTGTTCATTATGATCGAGTAATTCTTTGCATTTCGCAAAGGATCGGACACGCGTTTTTCGAAATGATTCTCAGAAAACGCGGAAAAAAGTTGGTTTTCCTTGTGTATTTGCCCCTGCGCGACTGCTTCCATTATCTCGTTCTCGAAGCTGTATCGCTTTTCCATCAGCTTCATGCTCATAAGCAGGGAATCGAAATCGTCCTGTCTGTCGTTTTCACTAATAACGGGGATCAGTTGTGAATCGTAGTTTTCCGCAAGGTCAACGACCGAGAAGGTTGGGGTGTCCCACAGATGCTCGCAGAAGGTGTTAAGGAAGATGAAAAGGCTGTCATCGGGTGTGATGACGGGTATACCGGCATAGAATTCGTTAAGGTATTTGAGCGCCCCGATCGGAAAGGCGTTCTTTTCCGCTATCTCGAGAATTGCCGCCGAGGAAAGCGGGGCGGGGAGATAGGGACCGATAACCAGTATAGCGGGCTTTTCATCGACGGTCAGCGATAAATAATTATAGCACAGTGAAAAGCGGTTGGTGGTTTTATAAAGCGTTTGTCCCTGCAGCTCACCGATGAATTCCGCAAGCGTGGTATTGCTTGTCGACGGGATCGTCATAAACGAGCGGAATTGCTCGTTGGCAATGACGGATATCGGTTCGTCCGGGTTATGGAGAGAGACCGGAATTCTGCATTTTCCGAAAGCCTCGCGCAGAAACCTGAATTCGCTTGCATTAAACATCTTGATGCCTCTTTCATAGATCATTTTGGATCGCGGAGAAGAGTGGATATGAACAAATAATCCAAATATGCAGTATTATTATAACATAACTTTTAAGCAATTACAACATAAAAAAATCAATATGATTAAAAAAATACAAAAACAGATGAAAAAAACACTCCCGAAGTTTTGCAAAATATCTTATACTTAAAATAAAGGATTTTGCCGTCGAAAAACATCGCGGCAAGTCCCAAAAAAACAGAAAGAGGATCTTTCAAATGAAAAAGCAAAAAACGCCGCAGCTTGATGCTAACGGAAAGCGCAAGTTCGGCATACTCGACAGCGTATCCTATGCAGCCGGCGACCTTGGCTGTAATATGAGCTTTGCGCTCAAGGGCACAATGGCTGCCTTCTGGACTCAGGTTATGGGTCTTGGACTCTGGTACTCACTCCTTCTCGTTGTAGTTCAGGTTTGGGACGCTATCAACGACCCGCTCATTGGCTCCATAGTTGACTCTGACAGACACACCTACAAGAGAAACAAGTTCCTTCAGTACATCTGGGTCGGCTCGATCGGTCTTATCGTTGGCGGAGCTTGCTGCTTCCTGCCTTTCCCCGGCGCTCCCACTTGGGCTAAGATCATCATCTTTATCGCCGGCTACGTAATTTGGGACGCTTTCTACACCGTTGCAAACGTACCCTACGGCTCCCTCCTTTCGCTTATCTCAAGCGAGCCCGCTGACCGTGCATCCCTCTCCGCTTGGCGTTCCATCGGATCCATGCTCGGCAATATGCTCCCCATGGTCATCCTTCCCTTTATCATTTATAATGAGGACGAGTCCCTCAACGGTCCCCGCGTATTCCTCGCGGCTCTCATCATGGGCGTTCTCGGCTTCATCTGCTTCCAGTTTATGATCAAGACCACAGAGGTCCGTGTTGATACCGAACTCAAGGTCAGCGAAGAACGCGAAAAGTTCAACGTCATCAAGGCGATGGGCAACTTCTGCACCAACCGTCCCGCAGTCGGCGCAACTCTTGCCGCTATGGGTATGTTCATCGGTATGCAGGGCGCGGCTACCGCTGTTTCCGTTGTATTCCAGATCTACTTCAAGAACACCGAAATTTCGGGTATCGTTCAGCTCTTCTCAATGATCCCGATCCTTGTATTTACTCCTCTTGCAAGAAAGATGGTTACAAGGTTCGGTAAGAAGGAGCTTTCGGTTGTCGGTGCCATCTGCTCGATCATCGGCGCTTGCGGACTCTTTATCATCACTCCCGATAACACCGGCACAGATCTTCTGATCTACATCCTCTGCCAGCTCGTATACAGCCTTGGCCTCGGTATCTACTCCACCGTATCCTGGGCAATGATGGGCGATGCTATCGACTACAACGAGTGGAAGACCGGCAAGAGAGAAGAGGGCGTTGTTTACTCGCTCCATTCCTTCTTCCGTAAGCTCGCTCAGGGTGTCGGCCCCGCAGTTGCACTCGTTATTATGAGCACTCTCGGTTACGTAAACAACGCGGTTGACCCCGTAACCGGCGAGGCATTTATCGACGTTACTCTCCTTTCCTGGGACGTAGCAGTCAACCTCCGCTACCTCGTAGCGGCACTCTTCCTCGTTTCAGCTATTATGCAGTTTATCGGTCTCGGTCTTGTTTACAACCTTGACAAGAAGACCCTTGCAAAGATGAACGCAGACCTCGAGGCAAGAAGAAGCGCAGAGTAATCGCGATCAATGTAATTCGGTGTCCGCTCCGAGGAGCCGGACACCGAAATTATCTTTGAGTTTATTCCCAATTCACATTTATTTAGTATAATCATTTCGTATCTATAAATCAGGAGAAATACCGTGAGAAACATTGTAAATCTTAATTCGGATTGGTTGTTTGTCAAGAATACGACCGACATCTCTCTTTGCGAAGGCGAAAAGATCAGCCTTCCCCACACCTGGAACGCCGAAGACGGCTTTGACGGCGGCAACGACTATTTCAGAGGTTCCTGCCTCTACAAGAAGACTCTCGAGAAGTCCTCTCTCCCCGAGGCTGACCTTTATTATCTCGAATTCCGCGGCGCAAATTCCTCCGCTGACGTTTACGTTGGCGGCAAGAAGCTCGCGCACCACGACGGCGGTTATTCGACCTGGAGAGTAAACATCACCGAGGAGATCACCGATGCGACAGAGATCGCCGTTATCGTTGATAACGCTCCCAATGAGACCGTTTACCCCCAGATGGCGGACTTCACCTTCTACGGCGGTCTTTACCGTAACGTAAACCTCGTTTGTGTAAACAAGGCTCATTTCGACCTTGATTACTTCGGCGCACCCGGCATCAAGATCACTCCCGCAATTAATGGCAAGGAGGCAAAGGTTGAGGTTGAAGTATATGTCAAGGATCTTACCGAGGGTCAGAAGATCGTTTACACCATTTATGACAAGGAAGAAAACGAGATCGCAAAGGCTGAGACGACCGAGACTAAGGTAAACCTTGAGATCAAGAACGTTCACCTCTGGAACGGTCGCAAGGATCCTTACCTCTATTGCTGTGAGGCAGAGATCGTTGAGGGCGTGACAGTTATTGATAATGTTTGCAGCCGCTTTGGTTGCCGCACATTCAAGATCGATCCCGACAACGGCTTTATCCTCAACGGTGAGGAATACCCCCTCCGCGGCGTATCGCGTCACCAGGACAGATGGGGCGTAGGTAACGCGCTTCTTCCCGAGCATCACGAGGAGGATATCGACCTCATTTGCGAGGTTGGTGCAACCACCATCCGTCTTGCTCACTATCAGCACGATCAGTATTTCTATGATCTCTGCGACGAGCGCGGTCTCGTTATCTGGGCGGAGATCCCCTATATCTCGAAGCATATGCCCGGCGGACGCGAGAACACCATCTCGCAGATGAAGGAGCTCGTTTCGCAGAACTATAACCACCCCTCGATCGTAGTTTGGGGTCTCTCCAACGAGATCGGCATCGGCGGTGCAGATGAGGATCTGCTTGAAAATCACCGCATCCTCAACGACCTCTGCCACGAGATGGACAAGACCCGTCTGACCACCATCGCGGCTGTTTCGATGTGCAAGATGGACGATCCCTATCTCCGGATCCCCGATGTTGTTTCCTACAACCACTATTTCGGTTGGTACGGCGGCGACACCACTATGAACGGTCCCTGGTTTGATAAGTTCCACGCAATGCACCCCACCATCCCGATCGGCTGCTCCGAGTATGGATGCGAGGCGCTCAACTGGCACACCTCCGAACCCAAGCAGGGCGACTACACCGAGGAATATCAGTCCTATTACCACGAGGAGCTCATCAAGCAGCTCTTCACCCGCAAGTTTATGTGGGCGACCCACGTTTGGAATATGTTCGACTTCGGCGCAGATGCACGTGCAGAGGGCGGCGAGAACGGACAGAACCACAAGGGTCTTGTCACTATGGACAGAAAGTACAAGAAGGACTCCTTCTATGCATACAAAGCTTGGCTTGTTTCCCCCGAGGTCGATCCCTTCGTTCACCTTTGCTCGAAGAGATACATCGACCGCGTTGAGGACGTTACCAAGGTTACCGTATACTCCAACCTCCCCGAGGTTGAGCTCTTCGTAAACGGTAAGTCTATCGGCAAGAAGACCGCTCCCGATCATTTCTTCTACTTCGACGTGAAGAATGAGGGTGAGAGCACCATCGTTGCCAAGGCAGGCAGCCTTACCGACGAGGGCAAGATCCGCAAGGTCGCAGAGAGAAATATGGACTATGTTCTCCGTGAAGTCGGCGCGGTCCTCAACTGGTTCGACGTTGTTGAGGTCGAGGGCAGATTCTCGATCAACGACAAGATCTCCGACATTATGCAGTCGAAGCGCGGCAAGCTTTGGTTCATCCGTCTCGGTCTCAAGCTCAAAAAGAAGATGGACGCAAAGAAAAAGGGTCAGAAGGGCGAAAAGAAGTCTGGCGGCTTTGACGTTGACCTCAAGGGCGGCAACATGGGCGGCATGATGGAAATGCTCGGCGGCTTCAGCGTTCTCCGTCTTTCCTCAATGATGGGTATGATGGATATTTCCTTCACAAAGGAAGAGCTCCTCAAGATGCATAAGCAGCTTACAAGAATTAAGAAGCCCAAGAATAAGTGATTAGTGGACAGTGGGACAGTGGACAGTGGACAGAAAGACGCGACAGATAATTTTGTTTTAATCATTGTTCCGTTGTTTAGAAAATAGCTTAATAAAAGAGTAATCTCGGATATTAAGAAGTAAGCACTTCTTAATATCCGAGATTTTCTGTTCACTTATTTATTTTTTGCTTTACGAAGTTATC
Source organism: Eubacteriales bacterium (assembly GCA_045541375.1). Taxonomy (GTDB): domain Bacteria; phylum Bacillota; class Clostridia; order Oscillospirales; family CAG-272; genus CAG-390. The sequence goes on from JAZQJB010000103.1 coordinate 39,839, forward strand.
AATGCACCAAACAAAACTATAGCTCAAACTTCGCATCTTTCTGTTCACTGTCCACTAACCACTGACCACTCATTTATCGTTCCAGATCGGATTTCCAAGCGCAAGGCGGAGGCCCTTGTTGATGTCGAAGACCTCGGCGCGGTAGAAGGCTGCGGTGGGGTCGCAGTCGATGGCGATGGTCACGCCCTCCTCGCAGGAGAATTCAACGCTTTCAACAACGCCCTTGTCGCTTATGAGGTCGAGGCGGTAGTTGTGCTCGGGGTTCTTCACGCTCTTGTGGAAGTCGCACGCGGAAACGGTGAGGCGCTGACCCTCAAAATTCAGGTGGCCGCCCATACGGGTGTCGCCGATGCACATCTTGATCCCGACGGGGCCGCAAACGAAGTCGCCCTCGCGGAGATGCTGAATGTAGGACACGTTCTTTCGCTCTGCCGAGTAGATCGTGGTCAGCGCGCGGTCGGAGCAGCAGGCGTGTCCGTCGCCGCCCGCACAGCAGTAAAGGCGCTTGCCGAGTGCGAGGATGTCGCAATAGAGCTTGTAATTGTTCTCTGTATGCTTCGATTCGAGCGACTTATAAGTGACCTCGATGCCCGTGTAGTCGCGGAAATAATAGTCGAGAGGATCCTCCGACAGCATTTTCTGCTTCGGGTGCGGATGAACGAAGAAGCCGCCAAGCGAGAGCACCTTTTCAATGATCTCACAGAATCTCTCTTTGGTAAATTTAGGATAAATGAAGTGACCTTCCTCACCGCCCTCGAACTGATATTCGGGGAAGGAGTGAAGGAGCTCCTCGGTCGACTTGGGGCCGGGGAAGATCATATTGTAATGCATAGAATTGCATTCGCATTCAATATCAAGGATTGCGGTGCCCGGCTCTGTTCCGCCGATGAAGGTGCCGTCTGCCCACTCGGGAAGATACATATGGCGAACCTGCTTGTGGTCGAGGATCGCGGCAAAATCCATGCCGAGCGCTTCCATCGCGCCCTTCCAATGGTCAAGGTTGCGCTTGCCGTCGGCAGTTCCGCCGGTTGCGGCGTGGTCGTGAAGCTCTCCGAAAAATGCCCTTCTGCCCTCATAAAGAGCGGTGAGATGGGCGATCTCCTTGTCTGTTGCGTACATTTTGAGTCCTCCCAAAAAGTTATTGTGTTTATTATATCACAACAGGAAAGCCTTGTCAAGTCTGTTTGCTATTGACAAAAGAGGCAAGAAATGATATAATATAAAATGAATAATAATATTAAGGAGAATTCAGATATGGCTTCAAAGTTTATACTGAAAATCACTTCCGCTGTGCTTGTTATCGTGATGATGCTTGCGATGTTTGCGGCTTGCGCTGAAACACAGGACGGATCCGGCGAAACGACACTCGCACCCGAAACTCAAGCCCCTTCTGCCGCTACCACAGTTGCAGAGACCGAGCCCGAGGAAACGATCGTCGGCGACGACGTTCCCGAGCTTGATTTCAAGGGCGAAGAGATCGTCATCCTTGGACGCAACCGCGACTGGGTCGCCGACGAGATCATCGTTTCGGACGAAAACGGCACGATCGTTAACGATGCTGTTTATAAGAGAAATTCGCTCGTTACCGAACGCCTTGGCATTAATCTCACTTTTCAGGGAGTCGGCGCAACCAACAGCACTGACAACTATGCGGTTCGCGATGCGCTTCGCAAATTTATCGAGTCGGGCGCAGAGGATGTAGATCTTGTTTCAAACGCTGCTTACGTTGCCGCTTCCACCCAGGCAGAAGGACTTTACCGCAATCTTACAGATGTCGAAAACCTTGATCTTTCAAAGCCTTATTGGTCGCAGGGTCTTAACACGGCAATGGAGGTCGGCGGCGCGCAGTATCTTTGCTCGGGTGCTATCTTCCTTTCCTACTACCGCTTCATTTTTGCAACCTTCTTTAACGTTGATATGTTCAACAACGCAGGCATCGAGCTTCTTTACGATACCGTTGAAAAGGGCGAATGGACTCTTGAGCGGCAGTTCACGCTTGCCGAGCAGCTTTACAAGGATAACAACGGTAACGGCGAGACCGACGAGGGTGATTTCTTTGGCTTTATGGGCAACCACGATATGATCGGCGTTGACGGCTATTGGGCGTCCTTCGAGCTCCCTATCCTCACAAAGGACGAGAACGGATACTACAAGTATGCTCTCGATCTTGAGCGCACCGGAAAGGCTGTTGAGCTTATCAATGACTTCTTCTGGAACAATAAGGGCGTTATGCGTGTTAATCATAAGTCCGGCGACACCGAGCAGGATGACATTGCACAGAGCTTTGCTAACGAAGAGGCGGCAATGGTAACTCTTCGTCTCTACGAATGTGAAAACGACCTGGTTGGTATGAGCAACTACGGTATCGTTCCGCTTCCCAAGCTCGACGGAAATCAGGAGATCAACCGTTCTGCGATCCATGACTCCTTCTCCGTATATTCGCTTCCAAATTTCAGCTTCACCGACGATGAGCTTTCGATGCTCGGCGCGGTTCTTGAGGTAATGGCTTCGCAGAGCTTCAAGACCATCACTCCCGCATACTACGAGCAGGCTCTCAAGGGCAGATACGTCAACGACCCGCAGTCGGTCGCTATGCTTGACGACATCACCCAGAACGTATGGATCGAGGCGGGAATTCTTAACTGCAACGCTATCGAGGCACCTCACAAGACATTCAGAGATGCTATTAAAAACCAATATCCCAATGCATCCTCTCTCTTCTCACAGAAGGCGAAGATAACCCAGAGAAAGATAAAAGACCTCAACGAAGCTCTTGAAAAGCTTCTTGGCTGATATACAAAAAGCCTCCGGAAGAATGCCGGAGGCTCAGACCACTGACAAACGTATATTAAAAACTAACATATAGCAATATGCACAAATAATTAGTAAAAAGCTATGTTCGCACTCGTAATGCAGGGGTGAAGGGGGCGGCAGCCCCCTTCAAA
>JAZQJB010000104.1:0-3294 GCA_045541375.1 Eubacteriales bacterium
CCTGCTGAATGCCGCTATACATATCGCTGTCGATATTGAAGGAGATGAAGAAATCCTCGATCAGTTCAAGCGCGGATTCCTTCGTCAGCCTCCCCGCCGCGATGTCGGCAAAGTAATAGGGCGCGAAATGCAGGTCGAATCTGCCCACGGTGTTGTGATAATCGCCCTCGAGCCAGAGCGAGTAGTGCAAAATCCTGAAGAACTGCAAAGCCTCGCGCAGAGTCCTTGCGGGCTTTGCGGGAACCTGCGCGAGCACTTCGGCGACGTCGAGTCTGCCGATCTCCTCTGCGTGCTTGCGGTATCTTTCCGCAAGGTCGAGGATCGCCTTTATCACGCGCGCGCGGTGTTCGTCGGCTCCCTCAAGACGCGAAAGCAGACCCGACTTTATCGCAGAGATATAATCGGGAGTGTAATTCGACTGATAACCGTTCTCGTGGACGTTATTCAGCTCCTTGATCGCGCGCCATTCGCCCTTCATGAAAATATCGGGCAGCTTGCCGACTGTGCGCATAAATACGATCTGCTGACCCTCGAAAATATGCGGCTCCTCCGCCCTCGCGGCGATCTCGAAGCGCTCTGTCATACGCTCGATTGCGGGAGTGCCGAGCGCCGAATGCCGCGCGGCAAAATCCGCCTCGGGAAACTCACGGCGCATCGTCCGTTGGATCCTGTTTTTTATAATATCATTGTAATATTTCACGTTCATAGCACACCTCGAAATGAAACGTTTCTTTGAGATGATTATAGCATATTTTATTATTTTAGTCAACGAAAAGTTTTATTTAATTAATATAAAACCGCGCTTGTCAATTATACAGTACAATAACGTCCTCCTCATTCACCGCTCCCCGCGGTCCCCACATTTGCTTGCAAATACGCCCGCATGGGGAACGCTAAGGGTTGACCGCATGCTCCTTTGATATTCAGCGAATACCGTTCAAGCTTAATCGCTTTAAAGCAGATCGGAATATTTTTAGTAAAATAATTACGCACTCTCGGTAGAGTTTACATTAAATGATTTCAATAAAAATCTTCCGATTTGCCTGAACAGAATTATATTTTTGAACGATATTCGCTGAACAAATTGAATTAGAGCGCAAACCTTTAAGCGTTCCCCATGCGGGCGTATTTGCAAGCAAATGTGGGGACCGCGGGGAGCGGTGTAATGAGATCCTTGCTTCGCAAGGGGATCGGAGTCTGTACTGCATAATAGACAGAAATATTAAAGCAATACCGCACAAATTCGTAGCGGCGCAAATGCGCCATCGAAATTGTGCGGTATTACCTTGAATTAATTAAATTATTTGTCTTGTTTCAATCCAAATCCTATTTGTATTTACTGTAGTTGCTATAATTAACTTCAATAAATTCGTTCCACTCCTTTACCAATTCGGCATAGGATTTTGGCAGCGGATCGCCGTTTCCGTAAATGGAGTTGATGACAGCCTCTTCGCCATACTGTTTTACCAAATACTGCACAAACGAAGAGCCGGTTGCATAGCTCTTATTGGGGTCAGTAAGGTTTCTGCTATATACGGCTATGTTTTCAAGCTCCGTAAAGTCCCTTGCCATATCTATCGGTCTGTTTATTGTGGCTAAATACTCGTGAATGTACTTTAGCTCGGGGGTGTCGGGGGAATTATTGTAATCTTGATTCAAAAAAGCTATTCCGTAGAAATCGTAATAGTAGGAAAAGTATCTTGCAAAGCCCTCTGCTTCCCAAAGCTTCATGGAATATTTAGGCTGCGTTAATGCGTGGATATATTCATGCGTCAGCGAATCAATGTTTTTGAGGTATATCGTATGGGTATTGCCTTGGTAAAAAGATGTTTGAGGCAACTTAGTATTCTCAAAAATAATACTCAAGTCATTATCATAGGTATCAAGCGCAAAAAGCTCTTGATACTGCTTCATTTGCTTGAGATTCGTTTCAAAAAACGCCTTGGTTTCTGCATAATCGGAATGCAAAAAGCCGTCGGTTATCAACGGATTGTATTCCGCATTCATATCGATCCAATCTTTTTTGATATAAAAAACGCCAAGATCGGTGGAAACGATATAGTCAAAAGAATGCCCGCCGTAACCGTAACGAAGATCGGAAGGTACATAATCCAAGCCGTTATCTTTATAATAATTTGCCAATGCATCGCGGACGGAGCTTGCGCCGTTTGAAGTTTTCGAGTCGGACAGCAATTCTTGCATTGCCGATTCACCATTGGCGGCAATATAAGCTTGAACAAAATCACACGCGTTCGATTTTGCCGTTGCAATATCACTATCGGAAGCAAATGCGGTGTCAAAGCACAACAAGTTCAGATCGCAAACATCGGTTGAGTCAGGGGTCTTAAATGTGCTGTCCGTGATCTGTTCGTCACAGATAAAACCGGCATAGCCATAAGCCAATCCGTAATGGCTGTATGCTCCATAAGCAGTGAGCAATACTTTGGTTGTGAATTCAACTGTCTGCCAATCCTGCACCGATGTATATAACTTGTTTTCAACAACAGAGGTGTCGGGGTATCTCTCCTCGGTAAAGATGTAGATCTCGGGCAGGAATCCAAGCGCGGTTTGCTTTTCAAGAATTTTGTCGGTTGTTTCTATGCAAAGTGTTCTTTCAGCCTCATCTACAGTTTGTTCAAAATAGTACCGAGCATATTGGGTTTCGGTGCGATCCATATCGACACGAAATCCGTATTGCACGGCAGACTCGGAATAAGTGATCTCTTGCGTATAATATTCATAAGTACGCTTATCTGCGCATCCGCACAGCGGCAGAAGTATAATAAGCATCAATAATATACATTTTTTCATATCATCACCCGCAAAAAAGCATTATACACATTCATTATACTACAAAGCTATCGAAAAATCAAGTTTTTTCTAGACTGATAGATACTTTTCATTTGCATTCCACGTAAAAAACACTTGCATATCATCTGCGATATGCAAGTCAGACTGCTGACAAACGTATATTGAAAATTAACATATAGCAATATGCACAAATAATTAGTAAAAAGCTATGTTCGCACTCGCAATGCAGGGGTGAAGGGGGCGCAGCCCCCTTCAAAAGAAACGATGTCATCCTGAGGCGGCGCCCGCAGACCGCCTGCCGCCGAAGGATCTCGTGACGCGCAAATTGTTCTTTGCGCGTCGCGGTGCTGGCGAAGAGGTTTGTACTGCACCAAAAACTAAATATATATGAAAACGTAAAATCACTGTGTAGTTTCAAAATTACACAGTGATTTCGTTTATGTTGACTTAGAATATGCGAACAAAACACTTTGTCAAAATTAT
>JAZQJB010000105.1:0-16612 GCA_045541375.1 Eubacteriales bacterium
CTCGATGAGAACAATGAAGTTTGCGGATATGAGTTCGTATCCCTCGGCAAGATGACCGACTTCATCAAGAAGGGCATGGAGCCCAACGAGGCATATGAGAAGTCCAAGGGTACTTACGGCCGCTTCAAGCCCGAAGACGGCGTTGTTAAGTACATCGACCCCCGCAAGGAATAATATAAGGAGGAGAAAATTAAAATGGCTAATTTTGAAGGTTATGAAAGACGCGAAGCGAAAATTCTCGCTTGCTTGAAAGAATATGGCATCTCCTCCATCGACGAGTGCAAGGAGATCTGCGATGCGAAGGGTATCGACCCCTATACCATCGTTCAGGAAACCCAGCCCATCTGCTTCGAGAACGCAAAGTGGGCATACGTTGTAGGCGCTGCAATCGCTATCAAGAAGGGCGACAAGAAGGCAGCTGACGCAGCAGCAGACATCGGTATCGGACTTCAGTCCTTCTGCATCCCCGGTTCGGTTGCTGAAAACCGCAAGGTTGGTCTCGGCCACGGTAACCTCGGCAAGATGCTTCTTTCCGATGAGACCGAGTGCTTCTGCTTCCTCGCAGGTCACGAGTCCTTCGCAGCAGCAGAGGGCGCGATCAAGATCGCTCTCAACGCTAACAAGGTAAGAACCAAGCCCCTCCGCGTTATCCTCAACGGTCTTGGCAAGGACGCTGCATACATCATTTCCCGTATCAACGGCTTTACATACTGCCAGACCGAGTTTGATCCCTACACCGAGACCGTAAAGGTCGTCAAGGAGATCCCCTTCTCGAAGGGCGCACGTGCAAACGTTCGTTGCTACGGCTCCGACAGCGTACCCGAGGGCGTTGCTATCATGAAGCTCGAGAACGTCGGCGTATCGATCACCGGTAACTCCACCAACCCCACCCGTTTCCAGCATCCCGTTGCAGGCACCTACAAGAAGTGGTGTAACGAGAACGGCGTAAACTACTTCTCCGTTGCTTCCGGCGGCGGAACAGGCCGTACCCTCCATCCCGATAACATGGCAGCAGGTCCCGCATCCTACGGTATGACCGACACCATGGGCCGTATGCACTCCGACGCGCAGTTCGCAGGTTCTTCCTCCGTTCCCGCACACGTAGAGATGATGGGTCTCATCGGCGCAGGTAACAACCCCATGGTTGGTATGACAGTTGCAGTTGCAGTTGCTATCGAAGAGGCTATGAAATAAGAATTTGAGTTTCTGACTCAAACAATAAAACGACACGTCTTTCGGAGAAATCCGGTCGGCGTGTCGTTTTTTGTTCCATAAACTATTTTTCAATGTCAAAAATCTTGTTTTTTCCCGCGCAATATGATATAATAAATGCATAAAACACAATTAACACCGGAGGCGCTATGAAGTCAAAGAATCAAAATTTATTCTTTAAGTCCATCCTGCCCGCAGTATCGTTTGGCGCGCTGACGGGTGTTCTGACTTCTCTGGCAGTAAATCTTTATAAGGTCTGCGCCAAATTCGCGATCTCTTTTTCCGAAAAAGGGTATCATCTGATAAGCGAAAAGCCATACATAATCCCCATTATTCTTGCTGCTTTTCTGATCCCCGCCTTTTTATTTTCCTTCATTTATAAGCGCATACCAAATCTGCGCGGGGGCGGAATTCCGACCTCGATAGGTATTTTGCGCGGAATTATTTCATTCAAGTGGGTTCGCAATCTCATTGGAATTTTCGGTATGTCGCTCGTTTCGTTCATCATCGGAGTACCTCTCGGAAACGAGGGTCCCTCGGTTCAGATGGGTGTTGCGATCGGGCGCGGAAGCGTGACCACATTTGGAAAGCGATTTCACGCTTGGGACAGATATTCGATGACGGGCGGTGCCTGCTCGGGCTTTGCCGTGGCTACCGGCGCGCCGATCTCGGGCGTTCTCTTTGCCGTTGAAGAAGCTCACCAGCGCATCTCCCCGATGATACTTATGATCGCCACCACTTCGGTTATGTTTGCCACCGCAACGACAGAGCTGATCGCGCCCATACTCGGAGTCAGCAAAACGCTCTTCCCCTCAATGGAGCTTCCGCAGCTTGAGCTGGGGGACGTCTGGATCCCTCTCCTTGTGGGCGTGACGATGGGACTTTTCGCCGTTCTGTTTTTGAGCTATTACCGCATCATCTTCAACTTTTTCAACAAAACGCTCGGACGCATTCCGCACGGTTGGCGTATCTTTATTGTATTTTCGCTGACTTTTGTCGCAGGACTTTGCTCGTATTCTTTCATTTCCACGGGTCACGAGCTCATTTTGCACCTTTTGGACGCAAAAACCGCTGTATGGATGCTCCTCATTATACTGATCGTTCGCGCGACACTCACTCTTTGCGCCAACTCCAACCGCGTCACGGGCGGTATCTTTCTGCCGCTTATGGCAGTCGGTGCGCTCGTTTCCTCGCTCCTTTCCGCGCTTCTCGGGCAAGTCTTCGGGCTTGACGGCTCCTACCACACGGTCATTCTTGTGCTTGGCATCACCGCATGTATTGCGGGTATGATGAAAATGCCCTTGACGGCGATAGTATTTGCAGTTGAGGCGCTTTCCTGTTACGACAACGTCATTTACGTTATCGTCGCGGCAGGCGTGGCATTTCTGATAACCGAAATATTCGGTGCCGAATCGATCAACGACCGAGTGCTTGAAAATCTCGTTCACGAGATCAACGCAGGCAAAACGCCCGAAATAATCGACCGCTACGTGCCCGTCAAGCGCGGCGCATTTGCGATCGGTATGCAGGTTCGCGACATCTTTTGGCCGACAGGTCTGTTTGTCCTTTCGCACAAGCAAGTCCTGCCCGAAGAGCAACGCAGCAAGCACTCCCCGAAAGCCTTGCACGAAGGCGACATAATTCACGTGCGCTGCACCACATTCGACGCGGCGCGAACCGAGGAAAAGCTGAAAGACATAGTCGGCGATTGGGATGCTTCGGATGAACCCGAAAAATGATCCGGAAATATACAAAAAAGAGGACAAACTTATGATCGACCTTCAAAGCTTCATTTCCGAAATCAAGGAACAGAACATAAATATGGATGCGGTTGCTGTCATCAAGGACGATGCGCTTCTCGCGCTGCACCGTTTCAGCGAAACTATCGAGCACAACGTCTTCTCTGTTGCAAAGAGCCACACGGCAACTGCGATCGGATTTGCCATCGATGAGGGTAAGCTGAAGCTCACCGACAAGCCCGTGGACTTCTTCGCCGACATTCTCCCCGAGGATATCGATCCGCGCTGGAACGACGTAACTCTTTTCAATCTGCTCACGATGTCAACAGGGCACGGTACAAAGCATCTTATGGTAGTTGACCGAGAGATGCTCCGTGAGAAGGGAGAAAAGGAATGGCTCACCTTTGCCTTCACCCGTCCGATGGTGTGGGGAGCAGGCGAGAAATTTGTTTACGGCAACCTCGCACCCTATGTTGCGGGAAGAATGCTCGAAAAGGCAGTCGGTATGACTATCTGCGACTATCTCTACGAAAAAATGTGGAAGCCCATGGGTGTAAAAAAGCCCCGTTGGGACACCGACCCCGCGGGTCACACCTTTGCGGCGAGCGATCTCTACCTTGACATCGTCGATATGGCAAAGCTCGGTCAGCTCTACGTATCGGGCGGCAAATACAATGGCGAGCGTCTGCTTTCCGAGGAATGGGTAAAGGCTGCGGGAAGCAAGCATTACGACACCTACGTGATGAATCCCGGCGGATACTGCGCCGACGAAGAGGCAGGCTACGGCTTCTACTTCTGGCTCAATAAAGCGGTCGAGGGAAGCTACCGTTGCTACGGCAGAGAGGGTCAGTTTGTCATCATTCTTCCCGAGAAAAACGCCGTCATTGCAACTCAGGCGATGAATTCTAACGTAGAACCGATACTGAGTGCTGTCTGGAAGCACATTCTTCCTCAAATATAAAATAAAACCGTTTCGGAAGGCTCCGAAACGGTTTTATTTTATTTGAACATTTCAAGCGGGACTTTCGAAGTTGTCGGTCCGCAGACCTCGAGGCGATAGCCGTCGGCTGTTTTGACAAATCTGACGGGATCGATCGCAACGTGTCGCGGCTGAACTGCGGTGGGCGTGTTGTGAGTATGATAAACCATCACCATTCCGCCCGTGTGGGTCTCGATTATCGAGCAATGCCCCGTGCCGCGCGTGTCGGCAGTTCCGCGGAGGATGGGATTGTGCTCGCTCTTCTTGAAACCTTCAAGCGGAGTCGTTGACGTCGCATAGCCTACCGCGTAATCAGCTTCAAAATGGCTGCCGGAATAGACAAGGTAGTATACGCCTTCTTTTTTCAGCATATACGGGGCTTCAACAACGCCGCCGCGGTTCATAGTCTTTTCCCAAGGCTCGGTGGGCGTGAAGATGAGCTTTTCGGTCTCCCACTTCGGGGTCAGGCAATCGGATTCCATCTCGAGTCCCCAGATGCCGTAAGCTCTGCCGTCGCACCAGGAGGTATAATAGAGATATATCTTGCCGTCGTCATCAACGAAGATGTGACCGTCGATCGTTTTGGTCAAAAAGGGCATATCGCCCGCGCAAACAAAGGGTCCTTCGGGCTTATCGGCAACTGCAATTCCGAAACCTGCTTCGCCCATGGATACCGCCATATAGAACTTGCCGCCGATGTATTCAACGTCGGGCGCCCACATATATCTCTTGTCGATATTCCAGGAAACCTCGGGGAGCGAAACGCCGACGTATTCCCATTTTGCAAGATCGGCAGAGCGGTAAACGGGATAGTGATCGCCCGTTACGTACATATAATAATAGCCTTCGTGATAAATAATATCGGGATCGGCGGCATTCATAACCACATTGTTCTGATAGGTCGCGCCGCGGTCGATGAGTTCCACTTCTTTGCAATCAACGGCGGAAATTGCCGTGCCGTATCCGCTCGGATCACCGACACGGACTTCACCCGCAAGATCGGGCGTTTTAACCTCGAATATCTGCCAGGTATCCATATTCAAAGCAGGATCCCAAAAATATGCGCGAAGATATTCGCCGTCAAAGTGGCAATTTACATTATAAGTATATTCCAACTGCGAGAGAACGACCTTCTTTGCAAGCTCTGTTCTCTTCTTTTCCTGACGGTAGAGCGCAACGCTTGTGGGAGTAAATTCAACAACGTAGCCCTCTCCGATCCTGATCTCAAGCGCGCTGTTCTTATGCGCAAATGCGGCGGTAAAGGAAAGGCTGCTGTTCTTACCAAAGCTGTCTGCGACTTTGTTGAGTGTCGTTGTATTTTCAATTATACAGAGATCGGGCGACAGACTGCCATCTTTAAGCGCAGACATAAATCGGAACACAGCCGCATCGTAAAGATCATCGCTCGTTGCTGCGATAACGATCTTCTTATTTATAACCGCAACGATGATATCATTTTCACCCATCATCTCGATTGCCGTTTGGCTTTCGGGACGGTTGGTGTTGCCGACAAGTATCTCGCATTCGCGCTCGGAAGTCGTATCTGCTCTGTAATCAATTCTGACATTATATTCATTGCTTATTGCGTTCGAGGAAAGGATCGCAAGATACTTTTCCTTATAAGCATCGCTCGGGTAGATAATGATATATTCGCTCGGAACAAAAGACAGCATAGCGTCTTCCTCGCTTTCTTCCGTGGTGGTTTCGGGCAATTGCGTGGTTTCTGCGACTTCACCGCCAGCGGTGCAGGAGATCGCAAAAAGTAACGCAAGCGCCAAGACGGTCAGCAATATCTTTTTCATAACGCCACCGAATCAGGCTTTTTCAAAAAGATCGATAAGGTATTTTCCGATCTCAACCGAATACTGCTCGTAAAGCTCCATTGAAGCGGCGTGCGGGACCTTTTCGGGCTGGAGCTCAAAGTTGAACTCGCCCTCATAGCCCGCTTCCTTAAGAGCAGTCATAACCTTTGCCCACGGCACGGTGCCCATAAAGGGAGCCTTGTGCATATCCGATGCGCGGTTGTTATCGTGAACGTGGAGCATCTTGATGCGCTTGCCCATCGCCGCGATGACCTCGGGGATGTCGTTGTCGAAGAACTTATTTATATGAGCGTGACCTATGTCAAGGCAGATTCCGACCTTATATCCTTCAGCGGCAAGCTTATCAACCGCCTCGATGAGCTCACCGACGGGACGCTTAGCCATATTCTCGATGGCAATACCGATATTCTTGACGCCCGACTCGGCGAAAAGACGCTTTACGTATTCAACAGTGCCCTCGACGGTATTTACGTGCATAACCGTCCACTCGGCACCAAGATACTCGGAAGCCTTGAGCGAGCGAACCGCCATTTCGTGGCAATAAGCAAACTTTTCCGACTCGGTGTCGGTATAATCATAGCGGTAAGGGAGGTGAGTCGTTGCGATCTTGAGTCCGACTTCCTTCGCCTTTGCTATGTAGGGGTCGAGATTCTTCTCCCATTCATCCGAATCGAGAATATCCTCGTGCGGATAGGGATCATCGTTGTAAATAACGCGGGTAAGACCAACGTCAATGGCATCGTAACCAAGCTCCTTGAGCTTTTCGATCTTTCTGATATTTGCATTTGCGGAAAGTAACATGGCAAACTCCTTAACTCTTGATAGGTCAATTATACCACATTTGTCATAAAAAATCAAGGCATCTCCGAAGAGATGCCTTGAAATATGTAATTTTATCAACCGAAGAACGAGAAGCTTCCGAACAGACCGGTGAAGAAATCGCGAGCCTGATCATATGCGCTTTCAACGGTATCCTTGATCTCTGCTGCCTTGGTCTCGGCTGCTTCGATAGCGGTGTCCGCGAGGTCACTTGCTACTTCGTAAGCTGCATTTGCAAGATCGCTTGCCGCATTCTTTGCTGCCTCGACAGCGGCATCGGCAACTGCCTGCTTTGCACTGTCGGGGATGATATCGTAAATATCACAAGCAACGTCGATAGCAACCTCGATGGGATTTGCTATGATGGTGAACTGACAGGTGGTGTCACCGGAAAGGACGTAGTTTTCATTACTTATGGACTCAACCTTTGCGGTATAAGTTCCGCCGAACTTACCCCAACCCGAAACGGTCACGTCACAAACGTCGCCCGCTACAACGCCGAAGAGCTTCGCGGCGGGAGTCTGACGCTCGCCGTTATACATCATATCGGTGTTCTCCCAAACGAGAACGACCTCTCTGGGCGCGATAGTAAATTCCTTACTGATGGAGCCCGAATAGTTACCGATAAGAGTAGCCGTTACGGTAGCAGTGCCGGCGTTTACGTTGTTTTCACCCGAAAGAGTGTAATCAACACCCTCTACCAGTTCCTTGTTGTCAATCGTAAAGCTGACTTCGGGAATAATAGGAGATCCGGTGTAGGTATATGCGCCGTTTACAGCCATAGTTGCAGGACGATAATAATATCTGCCGTTTGTATAGGTCCAAGTATAATTCTCTTTGATAACAGGCAGATTTCCTGTATGAATAAATCTACAATCAACAGCACTATAGGGCTTGGAATCAGCAAAATCATTGATTGTTTTTACAAGATCACCGGAATGAAGATCGTCAAGAACGAGAGCCTCAGTATAGTCATTCCCCTCAGCAAGGATACGCTGCGTTTCATTTTCTTCTTTAACAGCATAAGAATAGTAAGGATACGATGAATAATCCAAAATAAAGTTATTTGCAGCCATTGAAGTTATTCCGGAGGAACAATAAACAAATGCTTGATTCCACTCGGAGTCATCAGGGCCAACATAATTTATTTTACCATAATCAATATTATTTGCAATTATGTTAACTGTAGAATTTGCATAGGCAATAATTCCCGATCCGTACGAGGATGATGATTTATTTTCATGTCCATATGTTATATTGCCTGTATTAATGCAAAACTGAAGATCAATATATGCATAATTCTTCTTTGCATATACATATGGTGCAATACCGCCGACACGCAAAGTAGCAGAAATGTCACCGGTATTAACACAACCCCAAATATTATAAACTGCTTTGTTATTATCATTTCCTAGATATCCGCAGATTCCGCCCGCTTCGCTTTTATAATCCCCTGTATCATTAGCGCTAATATCACCGTTATTCACGCAGTAATAAAAATCGCCGTGACTCTTGGGTCCTTTGAGGGCAGGACGTGCGCAAATACCTCCTGCAACAGATGTTGAACCCGTGCACAAAATATCAGCGTTATTTATACAGTTTGTAAAAATGCCATTATTTATAATTGCCCCAATACCGCCTGCTCTGGGCTTGATCTCTTCGGATTTTACGGTGATTTCACCATTATTAATAATATCGGTAAATGTGCTTACGTTATCAACCGAAGTAGCCTCACAAACAATCGATGCTGCATAGAAATTGGCATTAATATCAACATTGCTCGTAATATTTATCGCAGTCATACCCTCAACCGATACTTGAGCAACTGCAGCAGATCTATCGCCTCCATCAATGCTTCCCTTAAGCACAAGGTTCTTGATTGTACCGTTAAATTCTTTAAACATAGGAGCGCTAACAGTAATGGTTCTTCCGCATCCATCAAAAGTACCGGAAAATGCATTTTCATATGTCGATGAAATCGAAATATCCTTTGCAAGATAATAATTACCGTCAGGTTCCATAGCTGCAAAGCCTGCAGCGTCGGTGATAGCAAGTGCACCCTCTGCGGGGGTGTAACCGGTTGCAACGGAACCCACTGTTGCTTCTGCCGCAGAAACAGAGAAGAAGCACACAGAAAGGACCATGCAAAGTGCCATAATAATAGATAGCGTCTTTTTCATTGTCTTTCTCCTTTTTGTTGTTGGATAATTATATTATAACACTTTATTCTCAACTTGTCAATATTTTTTGGAATATTATGTTATATTTATTAATATTTTTTCAAATTATAGCAAAAAAAGCCGCACCGAGATTTCGGTGCGGTTGGGGGTTATTTCTTTGAAAACCTTCTTGCGTAGCCGCAGCGGCGGCAGAGCTCTTCGGCGGCGCGGCGGCGGGTGAATCCGTCATAGATCGCGCGGGCGCGGGGGGTGGCAAGGATATCGTCGATCTCGCTCTCAAAAAGATTGCCGAGAGTGACCACGCCCTCCGAATCGAGGCAACAGGGCACAACGCTTCCGTCCACAAGCACGCCGAACTGGTCGCGCAAGCCGTGGCAGAAGCAATCGCCATTCTCACCTATTGAGGGCGCGCTGAGGTCGGGCCAATCGAAGCGGTCGCCGAATTCGAGGAACAGGCGCGAGTGCAAGCGGTAGCTGTCGCCGCCGCGCATCGGCTTCCATTCCTCGGGGAATTTTTCGTGCAGACGGTCAAGTACCGCCTCGTTCGTCTTTTCGTCCTCCGAGCCGAGATTCCAAAGGCGGAGAACTGTGTATATTCCCTTCTCCGATGCCCTCAAAGCAAATCTCGCGCAGTTATCAAGGTAAGCCTCGTCCGCAAAAGCAGGATTCGCGGCGGGCGCGTGGAGCGAGATGCTGATCTTATAAAACGGCGCGGCAAGCAGCTCCTCGCCGCATTTTGTCAGCAGAGAGCCATTGGTGGTCAGCATAGGCAAAAAGCCTTTTTCGCTTGCTTTCCTGACAAATTCGGGCAGAAGCGGATGCAGAGTCGGCTCGCCCATAAGATGGAAGAACAGATATTCGACCTTACCGCGCAGACGGTCGGTTAACAGATCAAATTCATCCGCAGTCATAAACCTCTTCGCCCTTTTCGTTTTATGGCAAAACGAGCAGGAAAGGTTGCAGACGTTGGTGATTTCAAGATACGCTTTGTTGATCATCAGTATCTTTCACGAAGCGCCGTGCTCGCGTGTCCCATCGGCAAGCCGTCGCGGTAGAGGTGCGAGTCGTTCGACAGAGTCATAACACGCGCGCGCGCGTAGCCGTCGAAGGTCCAGTTTCTTCCCTCGTCGAAAACGATCGCCGTAACACCGGTATGCTTCATTTCGAAGTGAGTAGAATAATAGGGGAACGGAATGTCAAGCAGCTCGCTCATAAACATCTTTCCCGCGCCCTCGTGGGCAAAGAGCGCGATACGCTTATCCTTGATGTCCTTCGTGACCTTATACATTCCCCTCTCGCGGTCGTGCTCGAGTCCGAGCGAAGCAAGCCACGCATCGAGATTGTCGCCGATGCGCTTGCAAGCTGCGCCGAGATTAAATTCGGCAAGCTTGGGGTGCTCGTGCCAATTATCCCCCATCGATCTGACCTCGCGAGAAACCAAAATCTGCGAATAAATGGGATTCGCCCAGCACCAGGTCTTGGATTTTTCATCCACGGGCAGTGCCATTTCGCGGAACGCGAGATTTTCGTGCATCCAATCGAGCAAAATGGGCTCCTTTCCGAGAAGCTCGCAGGTAGGCTGTGCGGTCTGCATAGCTCGGGTCGAGGTCGATGCATAGATCTCGTCAACTCCGAAAAGCGCAAGGCGCTTTGCAACAGACTCCGCCTGACGGTGTCCGAGAGGCGTGAGCTGGTCGGGGCTATAGATCGGGTCGCCGTGGCGAACGTAAAAAAGTATCATAATTTATCTCCTGTCAATTATTTCAACGTCACAAACGTCGGGGGTGCAGAGTGAAAAGGAGCATCCCGCAATCTCGGTTTGATAAAGGTATTCATCGAGATCAAATATGCAGAACTCGGAAAAATCACCGTCTATTCCCTGCCCCGTCAGCTTGACGTAGGCTTCCTTTGCCGTCCAGATGTTATAAAACGCGGAAACGGTGTCGGCGTCGAGCGCGTCTATCTCGTCGGGATGGAAAAAGCGACGCGCGATCTTTCTGCAACGCTCCTCCTCGTCGGGGCGGTTCTTGTACTCTTGAATATCGATTCCGATCGGTTCGTCCGAAAAAGCGCAGGCAAAAACCTCGCCGCTGTGACTTACCGAGAAATGAATGGAAGCGTTATTCGAAAAATACGGCTTTCCCCTTTCGGTGCGAGCAATAGTAAGATCACCTTCAGGGCATCCCGCAAGACTGCAATACTCCCGCGCAAGCGCGAGAACAGCCTCATCAGTGGTCATTCCATCGCACTTTTTCATAAGGAATAAATATGCCATTTTCCCCCTCCGTGCATTAATTCTCATTATATTATACCATATTTTGCGCCCTATTTCAAGGCTTTTAACAAAAACCATAGCGGGCGCTTGCGCGCCCGCTATGGTTTCATTCAAAAGCTTTTTTAGTTCTTGCCCTGAAGGTCGTTCTCGTACTTCTCGACCATCTTCTTCATCGTGACACCCGTACGACCCGCAAGTTGCGGGTCCCAATCGGCGCTTCGCGCAGAGGCTCTTTTTCTTAGCTTTTGCAGGTATTTCTCCGTGCTTTTGCCCGTAAATATCTTAATTTCAAGCTTCGCCGTATCATCATCGGTTAATGTGACGAAGATTTTATCAATATACTGAGCCACAAATTCGTTTGATATAACGCCCGTGCTTGCATCCCTAACTGCCGCATCGAGCCTTGTTTTTACCTCTGCGATATGCTTGCGGTATTCCTCTTTGGTGAACAACTGTTCCTCAAGCTCCGCAAGTGTTCTTTTTGCTTCTTCTACCTCTCTGTCGCAGGTTGCGGTCATGGATTTGAAATTTGCCGTTGTAATAGCACCCGTCGTAACAAGCTCCAAAAGCTTGTTTTTCTTTTGGTCGGCAAGCTCTATGATGCGCTGCTGTTCTTCCATCTGCTTGGTGGTTTCATCGTCTGCTTCCATTGATCTGAACATTTCCTCATAGCTTTTCAGCAGAGCTTCAATCTCAACCCTCGTTTCGCTGAACACCTCGAACAATACAGGCTTGATCTCGTCCTCGTATATCGGGAAGGACGGGCAGGCATCCGCGCCGTTGTTGATCTTACCCGAGCATACCCACTTGGAGTTCACCTTGCCGTCCTTGCTCTTGGATTCACGGCGGTAGTATGCTGTGCCACAATGAGCGCAGTATAATTTTCCCGTAAGCAGATTGGCGTGGTTGCAGATGCCTTGACGGTTCTTTACGTCCTCACTTCTGCGAGCCAATACCTCGTTTGCCTTATCCCATATTTCCTCGGATACGATGGCAGGAACGATCTCACCCGTTTCGTCCTTGAACATTACCCATTCTTCAGGCGGTAGGAATTTCTGTTTCTTGGTGAACATATCCACGATACGCACTTTATTGCCAACGTAATATCCCTTGTATTTGGGGTTAGATATGATGCCCGACATTGTGGTATGAGCAATTTTGTTGCCGTTATAATTGCGGTAGCCTTGATCGTAGAAAATCTTTTCAAGCTGCTTCATACTGTATTCGCCCGTAGCGTAAAGACGGAACAGATCACGTACCATCGGTGCCTGGGCTTGGTCGATGACAAGGCGCTTGTCCTCTTTCTTGTAACCGAAGATTCGGCTGTTGCCAAGTACAACGCTTGATTTTATAGCTTGCTGATGCCCGAATTTGACTCGGGAGGAGAGCTTGCGAAGCTCGTCCTGTGCAATCGATGACATGATCGTGAGACGAAGCTCCGCATCCTCATCGAGGGTATTGATGTTATCGTTTTGGAAGAATACGCCTACACCCATATTCAGAAGCTCTCTTGTGTATTGCAGAGAGTCGAGAGTGTTACGGGCGAATCGGGAGATCTCCTTGGTGATGATGAGGTCGAACATTCCTTCTTTTGCATCTGCAATCATTTCGTTGAAATGTTTTCTTTTCTTCGTGGAGATACCCGAAAGTCCTTCGTCAACGTAGCCGGGCATGTAAGTCCATTTTTCATTTTTCTGTATGAATTCTTCGTAATACGATATTTGGTTATCGAGCGAATTTATCTGTTCATCGGTATCCGAGGATACGCGGGCATAAAATGTTACTCGCAGAGGAATATCGTATATCGATTTTGTTCGCAATAACGTTCTGATATTTAATATATCCATACTATCATCCTTTCTTAAAGTTCGTTATATCATTATCTATCGACTTTATTATATCACATTCGACCTCGTAATGCAATACCCAAATCGAAATTTGCCAAAATCTTTCTTTGGCGTTTATGTATCGGAAGAACCTTGCGGTATCTTCCGAGGTGAGTACGCTCACCTTGCATCCCTTTCGGGAAATCGTCTTGCTTTTCTTGTGGCAATCTTTTCGGTCATTCTCTTATATTCCTTTTCGGAAATCGTGCCGTGTTCAAATAGATAGCGGTTGAAATAATTCAGCCAAATATCCTCTGCCATACGCTTTTCGCGTTCTTCATCGGTTAAAACTTTCCCCATTCAATTACCTCGTTCTTTCAAAATTTTTCAAATATATTTTCCTCCATCCGAGAGAAAAATATACCAATAGAATGGGCGCACCGTTTCGGTACGCCCTGTGTGCTTACATACTTTGTTCCCATTCATGCTTCTCACGCTCCTTTCTGCCAATGGGTATTGTGGTGCAATCCTGTGGCTGACGGTAGCTCTCAATGCTTGCAAGGCTGCCGACAAGGTCAAGGACATTTGTTGCGACGGCAAGGAACTGATCGTTCGCCATTCGTGTCAGCGCGATGGCGGCAGATTCGTTACCTGCGTGTGCCGAGCGATTCAAATATTCAAGCGCCTTTTCCATATCGAATATATCCGCTTCAAAGAGATAGATCTGAGCCAAGCGGTAGTCTGCATACATATTTCCGCGTGCCGACGCGATCTCCAAATGCTCAATGGCTTTGGCAATATCTTTCTTCACGTGCTTTCCGTCCATAAAATATTTGCCGAGCGTATAGGCGGCAAACTCGCTGCCGTTACGCTCGGCTTTGAATAGATGGTCGAAGCCTTCGTTACGAAATTCTCCGAACAGGTCGCTCTCCACATAGAGCTTTCCGAGGAGAGCGTCGGCGTATTTGTTGCCGTTTCCCACCGACCTCAACAGCCATTGTTGCGCTTCATCCTCGTCCTCGCGGTAGATGATCCCGTAATAAAACATCTTGCCCATATGGAATCAGTGTTTGCAAAATAATCTTTACAAATATTAAATAAACGCACGCCCGATGCGGTCAGATAACCGCACCGGGCGTGTAATTTTCATATATTCACAATTTCTTTATTCGATTTTCTTGCGTTTTTTCATCGCAAAGGCAAGAGCAACTGCCAAGATCGCCGCAGCTGCCATAAGACCTACAGCAATCCAAAGGAAAGCGGCGTTATTCTCTTTTGGTTCGTCGGTAAAATCCGTATTCTCGACGCTTGTTTCAGGCTCTGCGATATTGCTCTCGCTTGGTCCTTCGGTTGTAACGTCTTCGCGTGCGGTCGTTTCCTCTCCGTCGTCGGGATGCTTCTCGGTCACCTGCACTTCTATACGTTTGCTTATCGTTGAACCCTCAACGTATATGTCTATCACGGCAGTCGTCGGCAGGTTGCCGAGGATCTTGATTGGTATTACTCCGTTCGCATCGGGTTCACCGATATCCGTGATCGCCACGTTATATGAATCGGATATCTTGTAGAAAAGCTTAACACTCGTCGCCGCCTCGGCAGGTTGCACGTGAAGCTGATAGATCATTTCCTGTCCGCAAACGACAACGATCTTCTCTTCTCCCGCAAGACCTTCGGTTTCATATTCGGTTATTAGGTTGTCGAAAACAGCATTCTTTTCCATAGCGGTGCCCACGTAGTTGAGCACTTCGGCAGAAACCGTGATGCTTGTGACTTTGCCGCCGCTATAATAGAGCTTGAACTGTCGGGCAAGCATTTCTCCCGAATCAACTGCGCTTTCTTTAGGATCGATCGCTTCGACCTTTCCAACAACGGCAGAACCGTTCATAGAAAACATATCCGCGGTAACGCTGTCGAACTTCATATACTGAGAAAATTCGATCACGGCAGTATCCTTATAGAGATGGACGGAAGTGACGGTCGGAGCCTGAGTGCTGACCATACTGAGATACACGTTTACCTGAGGCGGGGGAACGGGCAGCCACTCGCTTTCAACACTTTCATAGCCTTCCTTTTCCACCACGACCTTCCACATACCGTTCGGAACGTCCCACGCAAAGATTCCTTCTTCGTTCGTGATCTGCGGATTTCTCTGATCGTATTCCTCTGCTTTCCACAGCACTGCTTCCCCCGTATTTTCATCCCGATAGTATACCTTAGCGGTCGCGCCTTCAACGCGGTTGTCGGTAACAGCCTCGTAGACGTATCCCGAGGGGTCAATGATCCATGGCAGACTGAAATCCATAAGATTGCTCAGACAATCGTTTAAGGTCTGATTTACGTAGGCATTCATCATAGCGATCAGACCCGCAACGGCAAGACCCGCCATAAAGGGAACTCCGCCCGTGAGAAGCATACCAACGCCCATTACCGTTGTCGCATAGCGCAGACCCGCACAGATCATATATCCCATCGTCAATTGATCGAGCGCCTGAAGTCTGGCGTCGATAGCTGATTGGCTCATTCCGGAATTGATTATTGCCTGTCTTGCGCCGAAAAGGCTGACCATATTATTGCCTACCTCTATGACGTCCGAGTAAACACCGAAAACAGCCGACGCACCGCCGACCTGCTTGCCGAAGGTCTCGCTGATCTCGCCCGCCGCCCATCCGATGATCTCGGTGGATACGATCTTTGCGCCCTCTTCAACTCCTGCGGGGAATTCATACGAAGTTGAGCCCATCTTCATCAGCGCGTTTGAAGCGTTGCCGCCTCTGCGTCCGGAGAATGCACTCGGCTCCTCGCCGCCCGATACAAGACTCTTATAGTAGTCGGTTTCTTCGTAATAGTATTTAGTATAAACCGTATTGCCTTCGCCGTCCACGTTCTTCCAATAGCTTTCATCGGCATCAAGCTGAGCGCGGGTGACGCTTGCATCCCTTGCGGCAGTAATCTTATAATGCAGAGTCGCTTCCGCCTCATTGTTCAGATCGATCTCAAAATCAAGCACTCCGTAGCCCTCGGAGTCGCGCGTGTCGGAATTGACTCTGCCCGCTGCATTCTGCCACATTTCGGGCATATCCGACAGTTCATCCTTCATCACCTCGGGGTCGATATTTGAGTATTTGTCGATGATGTCGTTATTTATCGTTTCATCAAGAGGCTTGTTGATGAATCCTATGCTGAACGGGCCGGGAGGCAAGACCGTAATTTCCTGTTGGTAATAATTGCCTTTATCGTCAAACGGATCTCCGCCTACATACCAAATGTTTCCCTTACTCTCCATATTGCTGCCAAAATTCGCCAAGATCATTATAGTATCGTACGTTGCGTTTATCACCCACCAGCCGTTTTCGTCCTTTGTTCCCATATAATAGGCATCCATATCGCCTCTGCTGTCGGTAATATACACGCTCTCTACGTTTTCATCATTTTCAAGCTGAATATGGAACATATAATCGCTTTCGTACGGAGAAAACAAAATGGGTAAGGGATCCACGGAGCCGTCGGACTTAATAACGTGCTTTCTTCCATTATAGTACATATGCAAGTTTTTGATATTGGTTAGATTATCGGCAAACAGAATCTCATATTGCGCGGTGGTTTTAGTTTCACCGTCAACCGTTACCGATGCGCTGATAAGATGAAGCGCGTCGGCATCGTTGCCCGAAAGCTCGACCAGAGCCGACCAACGTCCGCTTTCGTAAGCGGTTGCGCGCCCGATGACCCATTCGCCGTCATAAACGGTAACCGAAGCACCCG
>JAZQJB010000106.1:0-6963 GCA_045541375.1 Eubacteriales bacterium
GCGCAGCCCCCTTCAAAAGAAACGATGTCATCCTGAGGCGGCGCCCGCAGGCTGCCTTGCCGCCGAAGGATCTCGTGACGCGCAAATTGTTCTTTGCGCGTCGCGGTGCTGGCGAAGTGGTCTGTACTGCACCAAAAACTAAATATATATGAAAATGGAAAATCACTGTGTAGTTTCAAAATTACACAGTGATTTCGTTTATGTTGACTTTAGAATGTGCGAACAAAACACTTTGTCAAAATTATACGGAAATTTACTGCAGACTTCATCGTTATGGCACCGCGCTGACCGAGGAACAACTCGGTCAGCACGAGATCCTTCGTCGCATACGCCTGCGGGCGCTCCTCAGGATGACAACGTTTTTCTTGCAGGGGGCTTCGCCCCCTGCACCCCTATTAGAAATTGCGAACATAGTTGCTTGACCATTATTGTGCAATTTGACATATTGTTTTTCCATAAACAAGTTTGTCAGCAGTCTGGGGCGGGATGAAAATCCCGCCCGCTACTTTTTTGATTAAATCAGATCACAACGTCAATTAAAAGATCTTATCATTGTATCTTTTTATTCTTACATTGAATATCTCGTCGATCTGATCGATATTCAGCAAGCCTTTTTCGTAAGCGTCATTAAGTCCGATGATCTCGCCGTTGTAGCAAATATAGATTCCCGGACTTTGTACCCAATACTCTTTGCCCTCAAATTCATATTGTTTCACGACAGCCAACATGCCCCGCCTCAAAAGGACAACAGTATCACCGAATTTACCTAAATAACCGCAATAGTAATAATTACTCTCGTTAAACAATTCCTCGCGGTATTTTTCGTACTTTCCCTCGGTCAATTCTTTGGCGGCCTGTTCGGCAAGCTCGGCACCGTAAGTAGACAAATAAGTTTTATATTCAGTATTATATGAATTATCATAAAAATATTTTGCCCAAATCTCGCGAATAGAGTGCATTTCATCCTCGCTGAGCGGTTCCAATCCTTCGAATTCAAGGTATTTTGGCTGCACTTTTTCAACGATTATCTCAGGTTTGACATTTGGGAGTCCAAGATAATCGTTATAAAGCCAATGCCTGCGAGCAATTTCCGCAATATCATCCGACGAAAGTATACCGTCTGAATAAGCATTACGCATAAGCAGGAATTCACCGTCAGCATAAATGTATATGCTGCTGGGGTATTTAAAGTACATCGTGTGTCCGGCAAGATAGTGGGTATTGATAGGATAGCTGCCGTCAGATATGGTGAAAACCACATAACCGTTTACGATACCGTAATACCTGTAGTACTCATACTTGTCGCTGAAAAGCTTATTCCTATAAAAATCCAGCAAATTGCCTGACTCCCTTTCTGCCATAAACTCGGCTTCTCCGCGGCTCCTATCGGCACATTGCTCCAATACTGACTCAAAACTGCGCTCGTATCTATACTGAATATAAGTTCTGTCGATCTCTGCCATTTCTTTCTTTGTGATAAGTTCAAGATCTGGCATAAATTCAAGATACTGATAGTCTTCCCGCACATAATCATCGAGCGTATACACTTTATTATGCTCCCGCTGTCGCGCTTCGAGCTCCGCGATGTTGTCCTTTGTGAGAATATTATTCTCATAAGCCTCTGTGACGGTGTAATACTTCGCCTTGTGGCAGACCCATATCTCGCAGACGTGCCCAAACCAAAGCTGATGCTCGCCGATGATCTCGCGAGTGATCCTCGTCGTCTTTTTGGTGTGTCGGCAAATGACGATACTCTCTCCGAATCTTGCCAGAACACAATCGCCATATTCTACGGCACACATCTTATCGCTCCACAATCCAAGCAACATGCGCGATTCGACAAATATACTGCCGTCACCCTTTTTTGCAGCCCAAGCGGCATTGATATCCGCCAATTCCTTTTCGCTTACCGCAGGTTTGATCACTTTTTGAACCAATTGCAGTTTTCTGATCTTCCCTGTTTCAAGATCTATCTCGACCCAAGCACGTCCGCTCTCTATTCCAAGCTCGGGAAATGATCCGCAGAAATCGCCTATCATTTTTCCGCAGGCAATGATCTGTTCCGCAGGATAAAAAGCCGTAATATCTGAGTTGCTATATACCTCGCGATCATTCTTGCCGTTGAGTCTGCAATAACGCAAAATGCTTGATTCATGGGTTTCATAATTGCTTGGCTCGGCAGCAAACGGTGAACGATAATTAACCTCGCGCAATTCGAAAGGATAGTAATATATTCCGTTATTCATAAGCCAATAGCTTGCGATCCCGCTTATAATGATTTTTGATCTTCCGCTCTTGACGTCAACAGCAATAAGATCATTGCCTTGACTGCCGCTTGCAAGAAAGTACAGCTTACCGTCAAGGTATGAGGGATTTATCGCACTCTCGTATTTGGCAATCTCACCGTTCCAAAGTATTCGTTCGTTTCCGGTTTCGATATTATATGATTTGATTACCGAAATTTCCGTGACCGTGTCGGCAGAAACCTCAGAAGAAGTATTGATCGTTATGATCTCCCCGTCTGCGATCATAAAGAGCTCTTCTTCTCCTTCAAAATCTTTGACGACTTCTTCTTCACCGCCCAAGAGCGGAATTCTGCATAACTGGCCTCGCGGCTTTACGATGTTGATCGATCTGTAGTAGTAATAATAATCTCCGTAAACATAGCCTTTTCCGATGGTATAGTGATAGGAGATCTCGCAGAGATCGACCGATTGCATCGTTAAAAGATCAAAAACTGCGACGTAGCTGTTGTGCCCGTTAGTAGGGATGGAGGGATCCATATAAATAAGGGAAGTATCCTCATAAACGGTGGAAGTATCCTCATAAATGTAGTAAAGCTTGCCGTCCACAATCTGGGAAAGACATTTTACCTCTTTGCCGGGCACCTCTTCCGTCTTGCCGCTGAGATCGCGGAGCTCACCCGTTTCGGGCAGATAGCGTGTAAGGCGTCCCGTATCAAGGAAATAAATCTCATCACCGAAGACCTGATAACCCGTTCTGATAACCTCCGAAGAATCGGTTCTCTCCGATGTAGTAATTGAGCCGGGATTCAAATCGATAATGCCCATAATATATGATACGATCGGGAACACCGCGCCTACAAGGAGGGCGCAGGCGGCGAGGAGGGCGGCGTATTTTATCGAGCGAATGACTGCCTTTTTCCTCGGCAGAGGCGCGGAGGGCTCGGGGACGGTGATATCGGCGAGCACGTCGGCAAGGACTTCCTCGTCGATATAGTAGAGAGCCTCGAGCAGGCGTCTGTTTTGGAGCTTTATATTGCTTCTCATACCGTGAAACCTCCTTTTTTCAGCTCTTCGGCGAGCTTTTTTCTTGTTCGGAGGAGCGACATTTTGATGCGGCTCTCGCCGTAGCCGGTCAGCTCCGTGATCTGATTGATCTCAAGGGACATCCAATAGCGCAGAACAAAGATCTTTTTGTCGCTTTTGTTCAATTTTTGAAGGGCATCGCTTATGAGCTTGCCCGCGCGCTTTGCCTCGAACTGATCGGCGAGATCGGTGCCGTCATCGAGCATTGAAAGGAATTCGTCCCCCACTATCTGCACCCTGCCGCCGCGCTTCCAGGCATTTTGCCCGCGCGAGATCTCGTGGGCGCGGTTTCGAACCGATTTGCCTATGTATGCGCGAAGATCGCGCGGGCAATCGGGCGGTATGCTTTGCCAGAGCGCGAGCATAACGTCGCTGACACATTCTTCAGCATCCTCGCGGATGGCAAGAATGTTCGATGCGATGTATCTGCAAAGTGAGCCGTATTTCTTTTCGGTCTGCGCCAGCGCTTCCTCATCGCGTGCGAAGAAGAGTTCTATTATTCTTTTGTCATCCATTTTTGTCATCTCCTTTCACTAAACAAGAAGCGTTTTGAAGCACTCACGTCACCGATTTTTTGAATTTTCAGCTTTATGCACAAATTTTCACGGTGACTTTTGTGTAAATTGTTGTTGCGATACGTTGAGCGCGCTCAAACAGATTTTTCATTTCTTCCTCCTGTAATCGCTCGGCGAGATGCCGTATTTTTCCCTGAAAGCGGCGGTGAAACGGCTTGCGCTGTCGAAACCGACGGCGCGGGCTACGTCGCTGACGCTTGCACCGCCCTCGCGCAAGAGTTTCTCGGCGCGTTCCATTCGGTGCTCCTTGGTGTGCGCCGCTATCGAGGAGCCGTATTCGTCCTTGAAAGCCTTTTTGAGAGTAGTGGGATTGATGTGGAATTGACGCGAAAGCTCTTCGATGGTCACGCGCTCGGAGATGTGCTCGAGCAGATAATCGTGCACCTTGCGAACGGTCTCCGCGCTCGTCGCGCCGCCTTCGCTTTCGGGGCAGGCGACCTCCATTATGCTCTCAACGGCGGTGTGCATCGCAAGACCGACCTCGCTGTCGGCGATGCGGTAGTAGACCTCCTTGCCCTCGCGGCGCGAGTCGATCAGCCCGCATTCTCGAAGTACACGCAGATGATGCGCCACCGCGGGGCCCGAAATGCCGAGCCTTTCGGAAAGCCCGACGCCGCATTCCTCGCTGTGGCAGAGGATCCAGAATATTTTGATCCTCGTCCCGTCCGCGAGCATCTTGAAAAACTCGGCGGCGGATTCGAAATTTTCGTTATCGATATGTGTGTGGAGATGTGCCATTTCCTTCTCCTTTTTGGTAATAAAATTAGCTTTTTTGGTCGCAAAGACCCGCAAACGGTTGATTTTTCTTGCTACAAACAGTATAATACAAACGTAACAATTAAACAAGCGTTTAATTGTAAAAATTTCAAGGAGACAGGGCATTATGAAAAAGATTTATAAGATCGAGGTTGACTGCGCGCATTGTGCCGCGAAGGCGGAGGACGCCGCAAAGAAGGTGGCGGGTGTTGCCGACCTTTCGATCAATTTTATGACACAGAAAATGACCGTTGTTTTCGCCGACGGCGCGGACGAGGCGAAGGTACTCAAAGAGATCCTTAAGACCTGCCGCAAGGTCGAGCGTCATTTCGACATCGAAATGTGATGAAAAAGCGGCACAAGATAATGCTCGCGCGCATAATCACCGCCGCCGCGGGCACGCTTTTGCTCAATATTTTACCGCTTGAAGGCATTTTGCGCCTTGTTTTGTTCACCGCGCTCTACCTTCTCATCGGCTACGACATCCTTTGGGAGGCTATCCTCGGGCTTTGGAACCGCCAATTTCTCGATGAAAACTTCCTTATGGCGATAGCCACCGTTGGCGCATTCGCGCTTGCGGTCTATACGAAGAGCGGCGACTACAACGAGGCGGTCGCGGTCATGCTCTTTTACCAGACCGGCGAGCTGTTCCAGTCGATCGCGGTCGGCAAGAGTCGCAAGAATATCGCCGATCTGATGGACATCCGCCCCGATTCGGCGAACGTGCTGCGCGGGGGCGAGGTCATTGAAGTCGATCCCGCCGAGGTTGCAGTTGGCGAAATAATCGTCGTTCGTCCCGGTGAAAAAGTGCCGATCGACGGCGTTGTGACCGAGGGCGAGAGCACGCTTGACACCTCTGCATTGACGGGCGAGAGCGTTCCGCGTGAGATCGCGGCGGGCGGCGCCGTCATCAGCGGTTGCGTCAATCTGACGGGACTTTTGCACGTCCGCACCGAAAAGGAATTCGGTGAATCGACGGTTTCGCGCATTCTTGAGCTCGTTGAAAACGCGAGCTCGCGCAAATCGAGATCGGAAAAATTCATTTCGCGCTTTGCGCGCGTTTATACCCCCGCTGTCTGCGGCGCGGCGCTCGCGCTTGCCGTGATCCCGCCCCTTTGCGGGCTTGGCGAGTGGCACGAATGGCTCTACCGCGCGCTGACCTTCCTTGTCATCAGCTGCCCCTGCGCGCTGGTCATCAGCATTCCGCTGACCTTTTTTGCGGGAATCGGCGGCGCGAGCCGCGAGGGAATCCTTGTCAAGGGCTCGAATTACCTTGAGGCGCTTGCAGAAGTCAAAATTGTCGCCCTCGACAAGACCGGCACGCTGACGCGCGGTTCGTTTGAGGTCACGGAAATTATCGAAAACCGAGTCGAAAAGGAAAAGCTCCTCGAATTTGCCGCGCACGCGGAGGCATCCTCAACGCATCCGATCGCAAAAAGCATCGTTGCGTCGTTCGGCGGCGAGATCGAACACTCGCGCGTGACGAATCTGCGCGAGGTCGGTGGTCTTGGCGTCACCTGCGAGATCGACGGCGTGCCCGTTGCAGTCGGAAACCGCAAGCTTATTGCGGACGCACCCGAATATTCGGGAGCATCGACGGCGGTTTATGTGTCGATCAACTTCGAATTTGCGGGAATCCTGCTCGTTGCGGACGCGATCAAGGAAGAAGCGCGCGAGGCTATCGCGGAGCTGGGAAAGATCGGCACCCAAAAATGCGTGATGCTGACGGGCGACGGCGAGGCTATCGCGGAGGCGGTCAGCCGCTCACTTGGGATCTCCGAATACCGCGCGTCTCTCCTACCCGCGGATAAGCTCGGCGAGGTTGAGAGGCTTCTTTCGGACAAAAAGAAAGTCGCCTTTGTCGGCGACGGCATCAACGACGCACCCGTGCTTGCGCGTGCGGACGTCGGGATCGCAATGGGCGCGATGGGCTCGGATGCCGCGATCGAGGCGGCGGACGTTGTGCTGATGAAGGACGACCCGCGCGACGTCGCAAAAGCCATCGCCATCTCGCGCAAATGCATTTCGATCGTAAAACAGAACATAATCTTCTCCCTCGCCGTCAAATTCGGCTGCCTTGCGCTCGTCGCGGTAGGCTTGGCGAATATGTGGCTCGGCATCTTCGCCGACGTCGGAGTCATGGTCCTCGCCGTGCTCAACGCCATCAGAGCGATGAGGAGATAAAATAAAGTGCGATATATTTATCAAAGAGTAATATATACAATAGTAATAATTATCTCTTAGTGAGATTCGCGGTAAAGTAAAATTGCGCGGGCTCCTTTCACCGCGGAAACGGTGAAAGG
>JAZQJB010000107.1:0-1977 GCA_045541375.1 Eubacteriales bacterium
TCTTGAGTTGGCGGCATTGCCGCTTGCGGGGTTGGGTGGGGATGCAGTTTTATAGGGTGAAGGAGCAAAAATCTCCCCTGAAGGGAAGATTTTACTCCTTCCAAACAGCCTGCGGGGCGCAGTCTGTTTGAAGCGCAGGGGTATTTCGCGCTCTGCGGAGCGCGACTTAAGGCTCCGCCTTAAGAATTCGCAAGCTTTTGAAAAAGCTTGACCAAAACTTTACCGCTATTGAGAAGCAAAATTATCAGCTCGCGTCTTTCTGTCCACTGTCCACTAACCACTGTTCACTTCTTCACGTCGAGAACAAGGTTTGCCGCTCTCGGGATATTCGTGACGGTAACCTTACCGTGGCAGACCGCCTTTTCGCCGTCGAGCGTCCAGGGGGTGCCCTTCGGCATCTCAAAAGTGACGTGGCGCGTGCGGAAGAATTTTATCAGCTTTGAGTCATGCAGATTCGACTGCATGACCGCCATTGCGATCTGACTCAGCTCCGTGGGGTCCTGCGGCATCGTGACAAGCACGACCTCGAAAAGTCCGTCGCTCATATCGACCTCGTCCTCGCCGAGCTTGACGACTCCGCCGACGCTTCGCGTGTTGCTGACCGCGCCGAAAGCAAGATCCGAAATGATCCGCTTGCCCTCCGAAGTGGTGCAGACCGTGCGGATCGGCTTGATCTTGAAGAAATCATTGACGCCGCTTAAGACGTAAGCAAGATAGCCGAGGTTGTTCTTGACAGACTGCGGCGTAGTATAGGACGGCGACGAAAACGCGCCGAAAGAGGCGATGTAGCTGAAATATCTATCCGCGCCGAAGCGACCGAGGTCGAAATTCAGCAACTTGCCGCGATTCAGATTCCTTGCGATCTCCAGTGCCGCCTCGGGCGGGTCGAGAGGAAGCTCGAGTCCGTTTGCAAAATCGTTTGTAGTGCCCGCGGGGATGTATCCGACGGGCATTTTTGAGTGCGCCGCGCGCAGACCCGTCAGCACCTCGTTGAGTGTGCCGTCGCCGCCGCAGCAAAGGACGGCATCGCATCTGCCCTCGGCATTGAGTCCCGCCGCATCGCGCGCAAGGCGGATAGCGTCGCCGCGGCCTTTGGTCAGAAGCACGGTGGGAACGATGTCATTTGCCGACAAAGCCTCGATGACTCCGAAGAGCGCCGCCTTGCCCTTGAGCTTGCCCGAAACGGGATTTACGATAAGAATTACGTTTTTCATTTTCTGTATTTGTTAGCCAGATCCATTCTGTTTGTCAGTAGCGTGTCGATGCCCATTGCGAAATATTTGTCGTAGTCCTCGGGGGTGTCGGCATAGTAGAGATTACAGTTGATACCCGCCGCGTGCATTTTTTCGATCAGCGCCTCGTCGAACATTCCAAGCCAGAACTGAACGCCCGTGCAATGGTATTTCGTTGCCATTTCATAGATCTCAACGGTGTCCTTCGGGAGCTGGATAGCGGTGCGCGGGATCTCGGGTGCGACCTTTTCCATCCATTCAAGCTCGGAGGGCGAGCCCGCGAAATAGACGCTGTTCCAAGCATCGTATTTTTCAACCAATTTTACGAGCTCGCGGATCAGATATCCATTCTCGCCGTGCTCCTTAAGGTGCATATTGAAAACGATCTTGTTTGCGAACTGCTCAAAAACCTCCTCCGCTGTGCAGAAACCGACCTCCCAGCCGTGCTTGACACCGATGTTGAGCGCGAGAAGCTCCTCGAGAGTCTTTTCTTTCAGCTTACCCTCGCCGTCGGAGATACGCTCGAGCGTACCGTCGTGGGAGACGATGAGTTTTTGATCCTTGGTGAGTCTGATATCGAATTCGATCTCATCCGCGCCGAGCGCAAGCGCCGCCGCGAACGCCGGCAAAGTATTCTCCGGCATCAACTTGGAAAGACCGCGATGTGCACAAAATTTTTTCATAACTTTATATTCCTTTTCAAAATTATATTCAGCTTAAAAGTTTTGATCAAACTTTTTCAAAA
>JAZQJB010000108.1:0-74099 GCA_045541375.1 Eubacteriales bacterium
CCTGCGGGCGAATGATGATCTCCCTTCGGTCGAATGATGATCGCCCTGCGGGCGAATGATAGTCCGCTTCGCGGAATGATAGTTTGCCTGCGGCAAAATGAAAGGAAACTTTTCTCGCATAAAGCTCGAAAAGTAATTATAAAAATAATCCTCATCCTTTACTTTGAGCAATGGATGAGGATTATTTTAATTCGATTTTCGCCTCGGCGAAAATCTTCCTTCATTTTGCCGCAGGCAAATTATCATTCTCGCGAAGCGAGATCATCATTCTGCGAAGCAGATCATCATTCGCCCGCAGGGCGATTATCATTCGACCGAAGGGAGATAACTGTCAATCAATAACCTTCACTATTTCCGCCATATCCTTACGCTTCTTTTCAC
The DNA here is from genome assembly GCA_045541375.1 of Eubacteriales bacterium. Classification (GTDB taxonomy): domain Bacteria; phylum Bacillota; class Clostridia; order Oscillospirales; family CAG-272; genus CAG-390. Next base: position 382 of record JAZQJB010000108.1, read on the forward strand.
GCAACTTGTCGCCCTCTTTGGCATATCCGAGGGTGATGACGAGCCTTGCGGGAGCGTCGAGATGGCAGATCTCGCGGAGTTTTGCATCATCAAACCAGCCGAGTATGCAGCTTCCAAGTCCCTGCGCCGCGGCTTCGGCGGTGATGTATGCGGCGAGGATGCCGATGTCGATCGAGCGGTAGTCGTTGCCCTTGACCTTCGCGCCGAGAGCGGCGGAGGCAACGTAGGGCTTTTCTGAAATGACGATGAGAACGGGCGCGTTATCGGCGAATTTGTTCATACCCACGCCCTGAACTGCCTTTGCGACAGCCTTTGCCGATTCGCCGCGGCAGACGGTCATAAGATAAGGCTGACCGTTGCAAGCCGAGGGAGAAAGCCGCGCCGATTCAAGGATCGCGTCAAGCTTTTCCTGCTCGACAGCTCTTTCCGCGTCGTAATTGCGGCAAGATTGACGGTTGTTTGCTATTTCTGTGAAGTTCATATTTTACTCCTTATACCGTTATATCAACAAGCTCAAATTTCAGCACCTTGCGGAGTTCTTCAAGTGTGATCTCGACCTGATATCCGATCCTGCCTGCGCTGAAAAGGATGGTTTCGTGATCGGCGGCGGTGGCGTCGATGAAGGTGGAAAACTGCTTTTTCATACCGATGGGCGAGCATCCGCCGTGGATGTAGCCAGTCAGCGGGAGCAGTTCTTTTTGTTTTATCATCACGATATTTTTCTCGCCCGCCGCGCGCGCCGCCTTTTTGAGGTCAAGCTCGCGGTGAACGGGAACAAGGAAGACAAAGTAATTCTTCGATGCGCCGACCGTCACAAGCGTTTTGAAAACGTGGTTGGGGTCTTGATGGAGTACCTCGGCGATCTCGGTTCCGCTGATCGCGTCGGTGTCAACGTAAAGATGCTTTTCGTACACGATCTTTTTCGAGTCGAGCACACGCATCACGTTTGTTTTTTCGTCTGTTTTTTTCATTTCAGTTCAAACTCACCGAGCTTGGATTCTGCGATATAATCGTTTCTGAAAGTGCGGAGAGTTGCCATGTGGGGCTGACCGATGTGAACCTGCTGATGCTCCTTCGATTCCCACGCCTCGATGAGCAGAAGCTCGTCGGGGTTCTTATCGGCATAGTAGTAGTCATAGCGGATGCAGCCGTCCTCCGCGCGTACAGCTTCAAGCACGCCTTCGGACTTCATTCTTTCAACAAAAGCCTCTCTTTTGCCGGGATGGCAGATGAAATTAACGTAGATTGTATACATTTTTATTCCTCCTTAAAGTTCCGCGAGAATATCCGCGGCGTTTGTATCGGGTTTTACTTTCGGCATCACCTTTTCGATGTTGCCGTTTTCGTCAATGATAAATGTTGTGCGGACGACACCGAATGTGACCTTGCCGTACATCTTTTTCTCCTGCCAGACACCGTAAGCCTCGATGGCGATGCGGTCGGGGTCGGAGAGAAGAACGAAGGGAAGGTCATACTTCTCTGCAAATTTAACGTGCGAAGCCGTGCTGTCCTTGCTGATACCTATGACCTCGACTCCCTTTGCCTCGAACTGCTTGTAAGCTCCCGCAAAGGCACAAGCCTGACGGGTACATCCCGGCGTGTTGTCCTTGGGGTAGAAGTAGAGAACGACTTTCTTTCCGATAAAATCGGAGAGTGAAACATCGTTACCGTTTTTGTCCTTAAGCGTGAAATTTGGCGCTTTCATTCCGATTTCAAGCATTTTCTGCCTCCTTATAAATATCTTTCAAAGATCATCAGCAAAAATTCAAGCCCCACGGGAAGAGAATCGGGGTAGAGAAGTTCACCGACGTTGTGCGGATATGAGGTCTTGCAAAGTCCGACGTCGAGGGAAGGGATTCCCTTGCTCATAGGATAACGGCAGTCGGTGCAAGCCGATGAATATCTCGGCTTGATGCCAAGGGAGTGCAGCATTTCGCCGTGCTCCTCTCCGATCTTTTTCATAACCTCGTCGGGAACGGTGTTCCAATGTGCCGTGTCGCTGACGATCTCGTTTGTGATCGTGACCTGCTCGGTCGTGTATTTTTGGGCGGCTTTTGCAAGATGCGAAGCGAGAACTTCATATCTTTCGTACTTGTCCGAACGAAGCTCGATCAGCGCGTGAGCCTCGGTTGCTATGATGTTGTGACGGTTGCCGCCGCTCATCATACCGACGTTGATCGTCGTGCGTTTGAGCTTTTCGTTTGCTATATACTCGCGGCATGCGGCGGATGTGTCGAGAATGACCTTCGAAAGTTCCTCTATCGCGCTCGGTGTGCCAAATGCGCCGAGAGCGTGACCGCCGGGAGCGTGAACGGTGACGAGGTGGTTATAGTAATTGACCGTGCCCGTATAAATGCGTTGTATGGAAGCGTCAAAGCTGTAGCAGAAATGGATATCATCGGTGCCGTTCTTGGTCAGATAATTATACATACCCACACTTCCGACCTCCTCGGAGGCGGTTGCGATGAAGAGCACTCCATATTCGTTGTCCTGCGGCGGGTTTTCGATGAGGTATCTCATTCCGAACATCAGAACCGCAAGATTTGCGGTGTCGTCGCCGATGCCGGGGCAATAGAGCTTGTCGTCTTCCTTTTTGATCTCAAGCGGAACGTCGAAATCAAAAACCGTGTCGGTGTGTGCGGAGAAGATGATCCATTTGCCGCTCTTACCGGGAAATGCCTTCCAAACGACGTTGCAGAATTCGTCGATCTCGACGCCCTCTGCTCCTGCATTTTTCAGCCATTCGGCACAGTATTCGGCGCGTTTTCTCTCGTGTCCGCTCGGCGCGGGGATGAGGGTCATATCGCAGGTAAGCTTGGTGAGCTCCTCTGCGTGCGCAAGTGCATAATCGTGAAAAGTCATCGGAAATCAAAAGCCTCTCTTTCGTAGATTTTTTGCTTTTGCGTGTTTATAAGCATTTTGCCCTTATAAAACGCTACGCATTCGACCTCCTGATCGAAGAAGGGCGCTGTCGAAAGATCCTCGCAGAGTGCATATTTTTTCTCATTCAGATCAATGACGTTGAGCGCGTCGGGCGTGTCCTCGCGACCAAATCCGAAGGAGTAATAGAGCTTATCCTCATAGATCGTTCCGCCCTGCGTTGCAAAGGCATTGAAGGGAAGGAAAAACTGATCGAGTATGTCATCTGCGGTGAATGTCACGTCGCCCTCGGCGGGATCGGGAAGGCGGAATTTTGTCACGATGTATTCGTTGTCGGGGCGGTACATCTCGCGCTTTGTACGGTAGCGCGCCGAGTGGAGATAGAAAAATCCGTTCTTCACGTCAACGAGCGAAGCAGGCCAACCCCAACCGGGTATCTCAAACTTTGTTCCGTCCTTTTCGGTAGGTTTGTAATAAATTCTTTGAACAGTTTCAGCGGAATAAACGCCGTCTTTGAGTCGTATCTGTTCAACGGCACAATAAGCAAGCCAACCCTTTTCGTCTGCGTCGCCGCTGTTGCCCGCTGTGACGTACATAAGAGGAAATTTCTCACCCGGCATCGTCGCGCCGAACATAGCGTCGTTTGCGTGGTTGTCGTATCTCTTGTCTTCCTCATTCTTGCAATAAGACCCGAGCTTGAAAACTCCGATCGGCTTCGGGTCGCGGCTCACGAGATCGTAAGCACCCGCGACTCCGCTGTGGTAAAGGACGAACGCGGTGTCACAGTGGATCGCCATCCCTTGAACCGAGCGCCGCTTGCCGAACATTTCCACGGTGGGATTTTCAAATTCCATATAAAGCTTATACATCGGCGTTACCTCACTTTACGAGTGCCGCGATCTTATCCTCGGTCAGACGGTAAGTTGTCCATTCATCCATCGGAACTGCACCGAGCGAGAGATAAAATTTTATACTCGGCTCATTCCAATTCAGGCAAGTCCATTCCATCCTGCCGCAGTTTCGCTCCTTTGCAATTCTTGCAACCTCGCAGAAAAGCGCCTTGCCGTAGCCCTTTCCTCGATGCTCTGGCCAGACGAAAAGGTCTTCAAGATGAATTCCCGAGCGTCCGACAAATGTTGAATAATTGTGAAAGAAGAGCGCAAATCCAACTTCCTTGCCGTCTTCAAGAGCGAAGATGACTTCGGCGTTTCCTTTGCCGAAAACGACCTCTTTGATCAATTCCTCGGTGTTGACGACTTCATCAAGCATTTTTTCGTAGGTAGCGATCCCTTTTATGAATTCAAGAACGAGCGCGGCGTCGTCCTCGGTGGCGTATCTGAATTTAAAATCTTTCATTGTTTTTCCTCCGTCAGGGGTTGTAATCGTATAGCTCGTAAATGAGTGCTTCTTCTTCTGCGGTGTAATTCCGATCATCGAGAATAGAATTAAAATAATTATATCATATTTTCTATGATAATTCAACCGATGCGGCTTGATTTTATTGAGCTTTTATGATATAATGTTCGCAAAATTTAGGAGGAAAATTGATGAAGAAATTTATAATATCGTTATTTGTCATTTTTGCGACGCTGCTACACTCCTGCACCCCAGTAGATGCTGGAGAAAAAAACATATCGACCAATACCGATGCGGTGACAGAGGAGGAAAAAAAGATGCTGACAGTTGTTGCTGACGGCAAGACCGAGTTTGAGATAATACGTCCCGATGAAATGGACGGCATTAGATCGCATCTGTTTACGTCTTTTTATAAGGAATTTAACGAAAGATACTCTTGCGATATCGAAAGCAAGTCGGATATCCTTGCATTGGTTTATAAGGTCGATCCAAATGCAAATGAAATTCTCCTTGGAGACACCAACAGGGATGCATCTGCTGTCCTTAAAGAAAAACTCACCACAGCCGGTGGAAACCGATTTGGCATTATGGCGACGGATTGCAAGATAGTCATCAACGGAACAGGTTGGTATCAATGCTACCTTGCTCTTGATTATTTTTTTAATAATTTTGCATCCGTTGATGAAAGCGGACAAGTTACAGTTTCGGTCGAGTGCGGATTTGAGTATATTTCAGAGCAATGCGATGATGTAGAATATACCATCGAAGAGCTTATATCGAGCGGAAAAGAAATCGCCTTTGCCGCAACAGAAAAGGTTTTGAAGTTCCAGAATAAAAACGGTGCCGGTACCGTTCAAGGTGGCTGCACCGACGGAAAATACGTTTACGCAGGTATGATGGGGAAGGGCGAGGACGGAGTAGAGTTTGGAGTTATCTCCAAATACGATCTGTCAACGGGCGAGTTGATCAAATATTCCGAAAGGCTTCCCCTATTTCATACAAATGATCTGACGTATGACGCGAAGAATAACAGGATAGTCATAGCGACGCTTGACGCCGGCTGGACTCGTCTTTCCTTTGTTGATGCCGATACGCTTGAATATCAAGGGGACTTTATTGCGCCTGTAGGTATCCGAGGACTTGAGTATCTGCCCGAAACGAATCAGTATGTCGCTGCGGGCTTCGATATTGAGATCATGCTTCTTGACGAGAATTTCAACAAGCTATCCTCGCATATCTGTAAGGATCAGACTCTTATGACGCAGGGGCTTTATTCGGACGGCAAGTATGTTTACGATCCGCGTTATCTTGAGGGCAGAGCGGTACACCTGATGGTTGTCGAGGATATGGACGGAAATCTTATTTCAAGTGCAAGTATTTTCGGACTTTCGACAGCAGAACCCGAGCACATGTACCGCTTGAACGGTGATCTGTATATCGGCTGTAACCACTCCGGATGGCTGTTCAAGATTGAAGTGATACCGCAGAATTGGTGGTAAGAAGAAACCCGACACATCAAAAGTGTGCCGGGTTTTTTATTATCTGCGTTTTTTGATTATGATTGCTTCAAGTGCAAAGAGCCCGAACAATGCGATCGGTGATGTTATTGCACCGCATCCTCCGGAGTTTGCGGGTTCGGTCGCCTCGGGAGCCGTTGTCATCTCGGGTGCGGGAGTAACTGCGGGCTCGGTTGCTTCGGGGGTGTCGAGGGATGTTGTAACCTCTGCTTCTGTTGTCGTTTCGGCGGTTTCTGTCTGTGTGTAGCTTACGAGGAACTGTGCCGAGGATACCCACTCGCCCGTTACGAAGTTTCTGCCGAGAACCGCGATCTTATCCTTATAAATGCGGATATAGTAACCCTCGCTGCCCGTCTGATGCTCACCGGTAACGATGTCGTATGAGTGCCAGAGATATGCCACCGACGAGGTGTTGAAGATCTTCGCGTTCTTGCCCTCGTACATACAGTTGTCGGAATCGAGGATCCAGTGTGTATGACCGTTGAAGAACATGACCTCGGGATATTTGTCGATAACTGTCTTGAGCTGTGCGTAATTGGTGATTCCGCTCCATCCCTCTGCCTGGCTGCTGCCCGATGTGGTATTCAGCATCGGCTGATGATGGAAGATGAATATCGGTCTGCCGTCGCGGTTTTCATTGATCTTTTCCTCGAGCCATTGGAGCTGTGTCTGTGTCAGACGCGAGGCGCCCGTGTTTTCGGAGGCGAGGAAGATATAATGGTAGCCGTTTACCCAAACGTCGTAGTAGGGCTTATCGAAGGTGTTTCCGTCGGGGAAGTTAAGGTTTTCGAGGAACTGCTTGAGTCCCGCGTCATAGTTCGTTCCTATATATTCGTGGTTGCCGATACCAAGATAGATGGGAGGAGCATCTTTTACGGAATCGTAATGTTTTTTGAAATATGTCCAATAAGAAGGTTCATCTCCGCGGTCAACATTGTCACCAACGGTAAAGATACCGACGGAATTCGGACTGTTCTTGACAACGTCATTCAGCATACCGATGAAGTGCTTGCTGTATTCGTTCGAGGAATCGCCCTTGATATGAATGTCGCTGACGATCTGGAATTCGGAGATTACTTCGCCGAATCCCTTTGAAGCCGCACCTTCGGGGAGCTTGACTTCAACACATTTTTCCGAAAGACCGTTGCTGTCGTTATAAGTGTAAATGAGAAGTTTGGTCGCACCCTCCGGGATGATGGTGTTGGGGGTCATTTCGTGAACAACGGTGGTCCCCGTGACTTTGAAACGTGCAAGGCGTGTGTAGCCCTCAAGCTTGCCCGCATCGTTTGCCCACCACATATAAATATCATCGGCGCAATGATCCTCGGGAAGGGTGATGGTCAGAGTGCCGTCAGCCATGCCGTCGGTTGCATTTTTGAGCTTGTAATCGGCAGAGAGGGGAGCTTTCGCGATCTTCGACGGGTCTTTCACAACCTTGATATCGAGCGAAGCGAGCGCGATACCGATGCCGTTTTTGCCCGTAAGATCATCCGGGATGATGTAAAGGGTGTATTCACCTTCGGGCAGACCGAAATAGTCGGACATCGAAGAGCCGCTATGAGATGCGTGCTTGATGTTGAAGGTTTCGTTCTTAACGTCGGAAATATAATCCCAATAGATAGAAGGACCTACGTAACCCTTGGGGAAGATACCGATCCAGTCCTTGCCGCCCGAATTTTTGCTTCCTGCTATTACCCACACGGGCTCGCCGACGAAATATTCGGTCTTATCGGTGACGATGTAAGTATCCTTGTCGGGAGGAGTAAGCGTGGGAGTTTTTGTTTGATCAGAGATTACGGTTATATCGATCGATGCGAGCCTCTTGTCATAACCGGATTTGACACTGTGATCGTCGGGAATGATAAAAACGGTATATTCACCTGCAGGAAGTGAATACAGATTTTCACGGTTTTTGCCGAGTCTGGTTGCTGTACGGATATCGAAATCCGCTCCGATCTCTGTAAGGTAGTTCCAACGGATCGAAGCACCCGTTGTATCTCCCTTGACGGTGATACCCACCCAGTCCTTGCCCGAAGCATTCGTGCTTTTTGCGTTGACGATGATGGGCTCACCTTCATAATAAGTCGTTTTGTCGGTCGTAAGCGTAGCCGCGCTGTCTGCCGATACCGGAAGAATGGCAGAAAGAGCCGTTAAAGCGATTGCTGTGAGCAGAGTGATTGCTGTGAACTTTTTCATGTCTTTTCTCCTTGCTGTGTTTATTTTGAATTGAATTTCAAGACTCTTTGATCCGTTTTCCCGTTATATGCTCGGGTACGAGCTCAAGGCAAAGGGTGTTTTTGCCGAAAGATGCTATCTCTTTTTCAATATATTCGCTGTCGTCGGTGAATTTGAAGCTTAATTTGCGGCAAATATCCATTGCTTTGTCGAAGTCCTCAACGATTTGAATCCTTCCGAAAACGATGATGCTTTTTATATTCAGAGCCCAATCTCCGTCGTTGCGATAACCGCTGTCATAAACGCAGAAGGAAGCCTTGTTGCACGCTCGGAGAGCATCGACCTTGTGCCCCGACTTGCCGCTGTGGAAGTATATGTGCCCGTCATCTTCGTTATAGTAATAATTGATCGGAACACCATAAGGGTATCCGTCGTCGCCGATCAAGGAAAGCACGCCGCGAGGCTCGTTTTTCAGTATTTCTTTACATTCATCAAGCGTGAGAGCTTGCTTTTTTCTTACTATTTCTCTGAACATCTGCTTGACCCTTTCGATTTGTTAAGTTAATTATACCATATCAAAAGAAAAAAATCCACACAATCGAAAAATTTTTTTATTTCGCTATTGAAATTTTTATTATGATAAGGTATAATTAATTCAACGGGCAGAATTGATCCCGAATAAATTAGGTAAAATATTACCGGAGGTACTTAAAATGGCAAATCGTTTCGTATCCAACGCAATATCATATCACGGCAAGGGCGCGATCCTCGAGATCCCCGCAATCGTTGCAGCCAAAGGCTTCAAAAAGGCTTTCGTAGCTTCCGACCCCGATCTTGTTAAGTTCGGTGTAACAAAGAAGGTCACCGATATCCTTGATAAGGAAGGAATGGCTTACGAGATCTATTCCGACATCAAGCCCAATCCTACCATTGAAAATGTAAAGAACGGTGTTGAGGCATATAAGGCTTCGGGCGCTGACTACATGATCGCCATCGGCGGCGGGTCTTCGATGGACACCGCAAAGGCTATCGGTATCATTATCAACAACCCCGAGTTCGCTGATGTTCGTTCTCTCGAGGGCGTTGCACCCACCAAGAACCGCACCGTTTACACCATCGCAGTTCCCACCACAGCGGGTACCGCTGCAGAGGCTACCATTAACTACGTTATCACCGACGTTGAGCGCAAGAGAAAGTTCGTTTGTGTTGACGTAAACGACATTCCCGACATCGCAGTTGTTGACCCCGATATGATGTCCACAATGCCCAAGGGACTCACCGCCGCAACGGGTATGGACGCTCTCACACACGCAATTGAAGGTTACACCACCAAGGCAGCATGGGATCTTCCCGATTGCCTCAACCTTGAAGCTATCCGCCTCATCGCAAAGAGCCTGCGCGGAGCAGTCAACAACGATCCCGAAGGACGTGAGGGAATGGCTCTCGGTCAGTTCGTAACAGGTATGGCATTCTCGAACGTAGGTCTCGGAATCGCTCACTCGGTAGCGCACACTCTCGGCGCGGTTTACGACACTCCCCACGGCGTTGCATGTGCTATAATGCTTCCCATCGTTATGGAGTATAACGCAGAATGCACCGGCGAGAAGCTTAAGGCAGTTGCCGAGGCTATGGGTGTTGACACCACCGGAATGAGCCAGGCTGAATACCGCAAGGCAGCCGTTGACGCAGTTCGTCAGCTCTCGGTTGACGTCGGAATCCCCACAAAGCTTGAAGCACTCAAGGAAGAGGACCTCGACTTCCTCGCAGAGTCCGCGTATGCAGACGCTTGCGCTCCCGGCAACCCCAAGGCTGCTTCGGTTGAGGATATCAAGGGACTTATCAGAAAGCTTATGTAATTATTACCGTGTATCAAAAGCCTCGATCTTCGGATCGAGGCTTTTGCGTTCAAATGATATTTTTCAGTTTCTCCGCCGCGTCCGTGAAAGCGGTCTTGGCGTCGGGATATTTATATGGATTCTCGAAAGAACGTCCGACGAGGGCGTTTAGTCCCGAAAACAGCTCAAGGTGCGGTTCGAGCGACACGAAGAAGTCGCAGTCCGCGTCTTTTTTATGTTCCGCGAGTATCTCCGCAATCTTTGCCTCGCCGCATCCGGGAGGTACGATAGCGCCCGCCGAGAGGGCGTCCTTGATATGGAAATATGCGATCCTGTCTTTGAGCAGTCTATATGCCTCGGGATATGGATCAACGCCTTCAAGGACGAAATTTCCCATATCATAAACGCAGGCAAGATCGGGGAAAGCATCAAGCAATTCGCGGCAACGCGCGGGAATGTCGCCATAGATCTTCGCCTCGTTCTCGTGACAGAGAACAACTCCGTATTCTTTTGCAGCCTCAAGAAGTCTGCCGAGAGCAGAGAAGGCTTCGTCCTTCATTTCGACGATATTTCTGCCCGCGGGTGCGTAGAAGCTGAATACTCTGACAAACTTTGCGCCGAGGATATTTGCATATTCAAAGATTCTTTTTGCCGTTTCAATATGACTGTCAATATCTCCGTCAAGCTTGATCTTGCCAAGTGGAGAACCAATCGCGGAGACTTTGATGCCGTATTTGTCAAGAAGCTCTTTGACTTCAAGAACTTCCGTCTTGGTCAGAACAGAAATATTCTTCTTGTTGACGTGGCGGATTTCAATATGAGATATTCCGAGCTTGCAAAGCCCCACGAGTTGTTCTTCGAAGGAATCCGCATATTCATCGGCGAATGCCGAAAGTATGATATTTGCCATATTTACACCTTGATTTCGGGAAGTTCTTCCTCTTTTCCGCTTTCAAGCGAGCGCATAATAGCGTTCATAATGAAAACGGGAGAGATGAATTCCTCGTGCGTGCAGGTCTGCTCGCCGCCGTTCAGGATCTCGGCAAATTCCTTGAATTCGCGGTAATACCAATCGGTAGTCGTGGGAATCTCAAAGGATTTGGATGACTTTTCCGCCATTCTTGCGGCGTAATAAACGTAAGAGCCGTCGCAGAAAAGCCCGACGCAATCGTAATTATCGTAATGGAAAAGCACGTTTATCGTCTTGCCGTTTTTCTTTGCCTCAACCGATTTCGGGAATCTGCCGAATATCTCGCAGACCATCTCGACAAGGTGCTGAGCGTAGAAATAGAATCCGCCGTAGGCATTTTCTGCCTGATATGGCGCGCGAACGAAACCGCCGAGAGTTTTGCCGCCTGCCTCTGCAAGTGCATCTGCTTTCAGCTCGGAAACGTAAACATCTTGCTTGAGTGATGAACCGCCCGAGATCCTTGTGCCGCGTGCTTTGAGCTCACGCATAAACTCGACTGCCTCGTCCTCGCAGACCGTGATCGGTTTGTCGATGAACATCGGAATACCGCTTGCGATATAGGGCTTTGCGAATTTATAATGATCTCCGCCGTGGCGCGCGGTGATGATAAGACCGTCGATCTTGCCGACTGCGGAATCATAATTATCAAGAACCGGTACGCCGAAAGTGTCGCGAAGCTTCTCCGAAGCCGCCGAGTCAACGCTGTAAACGCCGATGCATTCGATGTCGGAGAATTCTTCCTTTTCCTTGATAAACTTCAAAAACGCATTGGCGTGCGAATTTTCACAACCGAGAATAGCTATCTTTTTCATTTTCATTGTCATTCTCCTTAAAACTTGAGGGGAAGGGGATTGTCCGCGTGAACTTTTTCGATAACTCCTACAACTGCCGCAGCCATTTCGGGAGTAACGGTCATCGGCTTGCCCTCGGTGATCTTGTAGTAGAGCTGTTCATAGAGAGTAGCGGTTCCGACGTCGAAAGCAGTGCCCGTGAACTTGCCCTCTTCGGTGTGCTTAACGAGCTTTTCCGAGCAGTAGATAGGTTCACCCGCATCGTTCTTAATGAAGGTCTCGGAAACGGTCTTTTCGGGATTCTCACCGTCAACGATATATGTCATTTCATAAGCCGCGGGAGTGCACTTGAAGCATCCGCGTGTGCCGAGGATCTTGACGTTATAGTTTGAGAAAGCGTCGATAGATGTGACTTCGATATCAACGAGAGGCTTATTGGGTGTATCAATGATGATCTTCGCGAAGTCATCCGAGTCGCCGAAGGTCAGCGCGGTGCCGAGCTTGCTGTAAACAACGCGCGCGTTTTCGTCGAAATCAAGGAATCCGAGTGCAAGACCGATCGGGTGGGGTCCCGTGTTGTAAACACCGCCCGCGCACTTCTTCTGCAGAGTCTGCCAGTCCCAACGGCGGGCAAAATTGTTGTAACGGATGCTGATCTGCTTGATCTCGCCGAGCTTGCCCGACTTTGCAAGATCGTAGGCAAATGGATAGAAGGGAGCAAGGAAGGTCTGCTGGAATACCGCGAGGGTCAGCCCCTTGTCCTCCGCGATCTTGATAAGCTCGTCGCATTCGTAGCGCGAGCGTGCAAAGGGCTTCTCAACAAGCACGTTGAAGCCGTGAAGCAGAAGATCCTTCGTGATAGGATAGTGCATTTCTGAATAGGTGGAATTGACAACAAGGTCGATGTCGTCGAGAGCAAAAAGCTCGCGGTAGTCCGCAAATGTCTTACAACCGGGATAGATCTCCTCGGCTACCGAGCGGCGGAATTCGTCCGCGTCAACAACGTATTTTACGTCGTAATAAAGATTGCTTTCACTGCGGTAATACTTTCCATGAATGTTTTTACCGCTTCTGCCTTGACCGATAATTGCGAGATTGAGTTTTTTCATAACCTTTTTCTCCTTAAAGTTTTAATCCTCTGTTAAATTTATTAACGAAATCTATATCGCGCGCGGTAAGCTCCACCCAAGCGGGTGCAAAGCCGCATTTGATCGCGTTACGCGCGGATTTGAGATTGCACCACGCGGTGCAATAAAAGGGTACTTTGTCGAGTTTGAGCACTTCAAGCGCGAGCTTGCTTGTAAGCGCCGAGGCGATGCCCTGCCTGCGATATTCGGGCAAAACGTCGATGCCGATCTGATACATATCCTCGCAGTCCGCCGAACATCCCGCAAGGCCAATGAGTTTACCGTTATCGTAAGCCCCTACACCGAGAACGTCCAGCTCTTTTCGCTTCTCGCAAAGAGCGTTGCCCCATTCGGGAAGATATAGTTCTGCGAAATCCTTTTGATGTAAAACCCGCATCTCATAAGGGCAAGGAAGCTCACGGATCTTGTTCACATCAGGCAGATAATAGACCGCCGTGAAGCAGACCTTGAGGTGATAGGGAAGAAGCATCTCGTCAAGCACGTGCACGTTCGGGGTTTCAAAGGAATGCGCGACGATGCTTTCGATCAGACTTTTGCCGATCTTACCGCCCCAAACTATGATGATCTTCATTTTTTTCTTATTCCGCTTAGGGAACGATCAAGCAAATCTTTCGAACCACAAAAGCAGTTCTTTTTTCATTGTATCAACGACCTTGTGTGCAACACCGTCGAGGATGTGAAGCTCGGCGTAGCATCCCGCGCGGCGGATCGAATCGTAATATTCACGTGAAAGCACGGGATCGACCGTCTTGTCATTTGCTCCTTGCCATATCTTCACGGGGCAGGGCGGTATAACCGCGCGTTCACCGTCTGCATTCACAAATGACCGTGTGCGGTACGGCTCGAACCCCGACATATTATCGACGCAGAAGTCTTCTGTGGGAAAACGGAAGCATTGAGCTATGGGCTTGCGGTATCGGTGACCGTCCGCCCATTCTCTGTCCCACGGATTTCTGCTGACGTGATCACCGATCTGTACGCCGTGAAAACTGAGCCCGGGGTTCATAACGCCAAGCGCGATCGTGAGAGAGGGGAAGGTGCTTGCAAAATTGATCGCAGTTCCGCCGCCCATCGAATGACCTGCCATGAACACTCTTTCGGAAAGATTATAATTCTTGATGGCAAAGCGATATGCCTTGTAGAGCGCAAAAACGTGTTCGGGACAGCCAAAGGTAAGGCCGTGCGGCGCGCTTCCGCTGATATCGAGTGCGGCAAAACCCGCGCGTATGCATTCGGAGGCATATGATAATCCGCCCGTCTTGCCGTCGGCTTCACAAACTGTACTTCCCGCACCGTGGCAGGAAAGGATCAGAGGCGTCGGATCACCGCTGCTTGAATAGGAATCGGGAAGGCAGAGAACGGCTTCGCATTCCGCCCATTCTTCGCGGTCGAGCACTTCATTTGCCGTTGACCCCGAGATCTCACGGAAATTGTTGAATTTAACTTTGAAAAATATCTTTTCCATTATAATTCGTCGCAAAGTCGGATAGCACCCGATGTGAGAAATTCAATGTTTTCCTCTTTGAAAACAACATCCTTTGCTGTATGTATCTTGTCCATATAGAGCGTGCGGAGCTTCTTTGAGTAATTCAACGCCGCCACTCCGACGCCCGCCTTGAAGTTCGCCTGATCGGAGGGGTAGAATACTCCTTTCGAAGCAATATCAACGGTGAAGCTCTCGTTTGAAACAAAGCTCTTTTCAAGCGCGGGGATATATTTTTTCGCGGCATTTTTAACTGCAAAAAGAATAGTGTTGCCGTCCGAAACGCAATCGAAATTGAGAAGAAGCTTGTCCTTCATCTCTTTCTTATGCTTCGAAGCAAAGCCCGAAGAGCCGAAAAGCCCCATTTCTTCAAGGTCGAAGAAAATGAAAGCGATCTCGTTTTTCTTTTCCTCGGGAAGTGCCTGCATTATTTCCATAAGAGTGATGACACCCGAGGTGTTGTCGTTTGCCGTGTGCTTGTTCGCGGGACCGCTCATAAAGAGGAAAAAGGTGAGAAAATATCCAAGCAGCCAAGCATAATAGGATAGCAGGTCTGCAAGATCTTCTCCTATTGCGAGAGCATCGCAGATAAGATCGGCAACGTATGCAAGACCGAATGCCACCACGAAAAGCACGGCAAGCAGCACCACGGTTATAAGGAGCTGATACACGAGATAATAGAAGAAATTCTTCGGTGTAATAAAGTTCGGAAAAGGAAGACGCGGGCAGGTGTCATAGTGCGCGGTATAGACAGCTTTTGCACTTGCGGGATCGCCGATGACGATATTACGCGCGCCGAATGAGCCTTTCTCAACCTTTGCGGAATAACCGCTGTCCTTGGCGAATTGTAAGATATGATCTATAAATCCGTCCTTTTGCTTCTTTGTTTTTCTGATATGGAAATTATCAAACACGTATTTTGAAGCTTCGGTCATTATTTGCTGCCTCCTTCGATGAAATCGAATATCTTGTTCCAAAGCTCTTCGTCCTGCTCGGTGATCTTTTCCCAATCCCAGGAGTTGCGGAAAGTGTCGACCGCTTCAGTCGTTTCGAAGGCCTTTTTCTTCATACCTTCGGTCATTGCCTTGCTCATTTTGTCAAGCTCCGCAACTGCGCTTGCCGAGTAATTTGGATTGTGCAGCTTGCCGTGAACAAGGCAGAATTCGATGTCAGCGCCCTCGGGAGGGGAGTTTTTCAAAGTGTCGAAATGATACGCTGTTTTAACTGTCGGATCGTTGTCCGATGCTATGTAAAGAATTCGGCTCTTTGAATTTTTCAAGCTCTTGCGAGCGTCGATAAGCGAATACATCGGATTCGATTCGTGCTCAAGACGCATCACGGACGGGCGGTAGAATCGGAGGATCCCAGAGAAAAATTGCTCGATCATTCGCTCGACACCGATAAATCCCGAAAGCGAGATGCAGGATTCGATCTCGGGATGGAGTGCGGAAATGTTCAGCGCGGCAAAACCGCCCCAACTGTGACCGATGACGGTGTATTTCGCATTGCCGTATTCCTTTGCGGAATGAAGCGCGTTTATTGCATAATCAAGGTCGCAAAGCGACTGCGCAAAGCCGACGATGTTCTCACCCTCCGACTCACGGCATCCCGTGTGATCGTATGTGAAAACGGTGTATCCGCGGCGCGCGATAAGCTCGATCTCCTTCAGATAAGCAACGTGCCCGTTGCCCATTCCGTGATCGAAAATAATGAGTCTGTCCTTGCGCGGTGAGGAATAATAGTAGTAATATCCCTGCAATTTTTGTCCTGCGTTGCCCTCAAAATCAAAGGGTGTGCGCTGCAGCCCGGGAAAATCCGATGCGGAATAATAATGCAAAAGCGGATTGCCGTCCTGACGGATATGAATATTGCTTTTGTATACGTTAAGTATTGCCTTTTCAAAAATCATTTTTTACTCCAATATAATACCAACGGGGCAATGGTCGCTGCCCATTACCGAGGTGAGGATGAAGCTGTCCCGAACACGCTCAAACAGGCGGTCAGATACAACAAAATAGTCGATTCGCCACCCTACGTTCTTTGCGCGGGCAGAGAACATATAACTCCACCAGGAATACTCGATCTTGTCGGGATAAAGCGAGCGGAAGGTGTCCTTGAAACCACTTTCAAGAAGCTCGGTGAACTTGCCGCGCTCCTCGTCGGAAAAGCCTGCGCTTTGATGATTTGATTTAGGATTTTTAAGATCAATCTCATTGTGCGCGACGTTCAGATCACCGCAATAAATGACCGGCTTCTTTTCGTCGAGCGATTTGATATATCCCCGCAAAGCGTCCTCCCAAGACATTCTGTAATCAAGCCGCGCAAGCTCGCGCTGTGCGTTGGGAGTGTAGACGCAGAGAAGGTAGAAATCATCGTATTCAAGCGTGATGGCGCGCCCCTCGGTATCGTGCTCCGGAATGCCAATGCCGTATGAAACCGAAAGCGGCTCGTGCTTCGTAAAGATAGCAGTTCCCGAGTAGCCTTTCTTTTCTGCGCTGTACCAATATTGATAATATCCTTCGGGTTCAAAAGCAGCTTGTCCCGGTTGCATTTTCGTTTCCTGAATGCAGACAAAATCAGCATCCTGCTCGGCAAAAAACTCGCCGAATCCCTTTTCGAGACAAGCGCGAAATCCGTTTACGTTCCATGATATGAATTTCATTTCGTTACCTCAAAATATTCGCAGAGTGCGGTGTGTTCGCGGAGATAAGATCCGCGTGTTTCCTCGCGCCTGAATTCATCGTGGCGCGACCAAAGATCGCGGATGAATTCAATATTTACCCATTCGGGAACGAGTCCCGTTTTGATTTCCGCATTTGTGAGTTTTCGCTCGGATTTTCCGACAGCTTCGCAGATGTAATAATGAGAAATAAATTTCCAATCATCATAATACTCGTTTACCGTGATAAGGTGATCTTTAACTTTTACGAGTATTCCGGTTTCCTCGCATATCTCGCGAATACAGCATTCTTCAAGGCTTTCGTCTTTTTCAAGTCCTCCGCCCGGAGAGAAAAATTGCTTGTCTTTGAGCTCGTGGCAAATCAATATTTTATCGTTTTCAACCACAAACCCGCGGCACGCAATGCGACTCCTTTTGACTTCGGGTAACCGGTTATTCCCGAATATATCAACCGTTTTCATTGTTTGACCTCATTTTGCATTCTGCATTCTGCATTTTATTGCTGCGGAACAACTGCGAAGAATACAAGATCCTTCTTGCCCTTGTTAATGAAGCAGTGCTCGTGACCCTTGGGGCAGTAGTGACACTCGCCCGCCTCGACCTTTTCTTCGTTTCCGTCAAGAACCGCGGTGCCGACGCCTTCAAGAACGTAAATGATCTCGCAGGAATCCTCGTGGCAATGCATTCCGATCGAACAGCCGGGCTCAAGGGTAATTCTCATAATTTTATTTTTGTCGTCAACAAACATCTGCGCGGCTGTGATACCGTCGCCGCCTTTGAAATTAGGCATAAGTGTTGCTTTGATATTTGAAAAATTGATCATAAATATTTTGCCTCCAAATAAAATTTTACTTGACAAACGTTCAATATAATGATATTATATACTTAATAAAGCCAAAAGTCAAGACTTTTCGGCATACACAAAGGAGATAAATTATGATCTACAAGGAATTTAAGGGCAAAAAGCTTTCCGCACTCGGTATGGGATGCATGAGACTTCCCACTTACGGAGAGGATAAGACCATCGACGAGGCGAAGGCCGCCGAGATGTTCGACTATGCGATCAAGAACGGTATAAATTATTTTGATACGGCCTGGGGCTATCACGACGGCAAGAGTGAGCTTGTCGTTGGCAAGCTGCTCGAAAAGTATCCCCGCGAGAGCTTTTATCTCGCGTCGAAATTTCCGGGATACTCAAAGGAGACTTGGGGCAGAGCAAAGGAGATATTTGAAAAACAGCTTGAAAAGTGCCGCGTCGATCATTTTGATTTCTATCTTATTCATAACGTCAGCGAAGGCAATATCGACGCATATCTTGACGAAAAATACGGCGACGTAATGTATTTCGTCAAAATGCGCGAGGAGGGCAAGATCGGTCATCTCGGTTTTTCCACTCACGCAAACCTCGAAAATATGCGCCGTTTCCTCGACAAATACGGTAAATATATGGAATTCTGCCAGATACAGCTCAACTGGCTCGACTGGCGTCTTCAGAAGGCAGAGGCAAAGGTTGCAATGATGAAGGAATACGGCGATATTCCCGTTTGGGTAATGGAGCCCGTTCGCGGCGGTAAGCTTGCAACCCTGGATGAGGCTTACGCAAAGCAGCTTCAGGCGCACAGAGAGGATGAAAGCATCCCCGCGTGGGCGTTCAGATTTATTCAAAGCATTCCCGAGGTCTGCGTGACTCTTTCGGGTATGTCCGATTTTGAGCAGGTAAAGGCAAATATCAAAACCTTCTCCGAGGAAAAGCCTCTGAGTGGGGACGAGTGGAATACTCTTATGTCGATCGCAGACAGTATGGTCGGCAGAAAGACTCTTAATTGTACCGCCTGCAGATATTGTACCACATATTGTCCCCAGGGACTTGACATTCCCCGCATCATCGAGCATTATAACGAGCACACCGTTTCGGGCAGAAGCGAGGTCTCGCCGAGAATGATCGCTTCCTATGCCGAAGATAAGCTTCCCACTGCTTGTATCGGTTGCCGCTCCTGCGAGGAGGTCTGCCCGCAGAATATCGAGATCTCCGAGATGATGTCTGATTTTGCGGCAAAGATCAAATAAAAATGAAAAGATCAAGCGGAGTGCTTATGCACGTTTCTTCCCTTTGGGGAGAATATTCCGAGGGCTCTTTCGGCGAGGCGGCGCGCGAGTGGATCGACCTGCTTGCCGATTGCGGCTTTACCTATTGGCAGACTTTGCCTTTCTGCCTTCCCGATGAGGCAAATTCGCCCTATAAATCATACAGCGCGTTCAGCGGCAACCCGTTTTTCATCGATCTGCCCCTGCTTTGCGAGGTAGGACTCATCACCCGTTCCGAGCTTGAAGCGGCAAGGCAGAAAACGCCGTATTATTGCGAATTCGACAGATTGAACGAGGAGAGAATGGCTCTCCTTGCCCGCGCCTCGAAGCGTATGACGAATTACGCGCCCGTTGAGGAGTTTATGAAAACTCACCCCGGTGTCGAGCTCTTTTGCCGCTTTATGGCGCTCAAAAAGGCAAACGGCGGTAAGGAATGGATCGAATGGACGGTAGACGTTCCCGACGAAGATGAGCTCAGAACCTGGTATTTTGCGCAGTTTGCATTTTTCACTCAATGGGCGGAGATCAAGGCTTATGCGAACAAAAAAGGAATAAAGATCATCGGTGATATTCCGATATACGTGGCGCACGACAGCGCTGATGTCTGGGGCGCACCCGAGCAGTTTCTGCTTGATGAGGACGGCTCACCCTCTGCGGTCGCGGGAGTCCCGCCCGATTATTTTGCAGAAGACGGTCAGCTTTGGGGCAATCCCCTTTATAATTGGGGGCTTATGAAAAAAGACGGCTATTCCTGGTGGAGAAGCCGTATGGAATTTATGCTCGAGATCTTCGACGGCGTCCGCATCGACCATTTCCGCGGCTTCGAGGCATTTTACAGCATTCCGGCAGGTGAGAAGACAGCCAAAAACGGCAAATGGGTCAAGGGTCCCGGCATCGAACTTATAAACGCCATCAAGCCTCTTTGCGAAGGAAGAATGATAATCGCAGAGGATCTTGGTGATATTACCCCCGAGGTCGAGAAGCTTGTTTCCGACAGTGGATTCCCGGGAATGCGAGTGCTCCAATTTGGCTTCCTTTCTGAGGATGACTGCCCTCACACTCCCCATAATTATCCCGCAAACTCGGTTGCCTATACGGGTACGCACGATAACAACACCCTTCTCGGCTTTGTTTGGGATATGGACGGAGGATCTCGCCGCCGTGTGTTTGATTATTGCGGCTACCGTGGCGACAACCTCGACGAAAGCTACGACTACCTCCTGCGTACGATGTTTGCAAGCCACGCCGATACACTCATCATACCCGTTCAGGATATGCTTCTTTTCGGTTCGGACACGCGCATCAATAAGCCCGGCATCGCCGAGGGCAACTGGTCGTATCGTGTGACAAAGGAACAATTTTGGCGCATCGATCGGGAAAAGTTCAAATATTATAACCGCCTCTACGGCAGAAAGAAATAATTATGGATTATAAGCTTCAAAAGATCAGAAGATACTTCGATATAATCAAAGGCTGCAGATGGAAGAATACCCAAAAGGCAGAGAATATTCTTGTCTGCCCTTGCGATTACAAAACAGACAACACCCCGCCCGCACTTTCCGAATTCGTTCCCTTTGAAAACGGCGACGAATGGGGCACGGGCAACGACAGCCACGCTTGGTTCCGTCTCGAAGCACATTCGGACGAGGAAAACAGATATATTTTCGTCGAGACCAACAAATCGGGTTGGGATGCTTCAAACCCGCAGTTCATCGTTTACGTAAACGGCGAGATGCGCCAGGGAGTTGACGTCAACCACCGCGAAGTCCTTCTCGGCGATTGCGGTGACGCAGAGATCTATCTCTATGCCTACACGGGACCGAAGATCGACAAAGCACGTCTTTTCGTAACCTTCCGCACTCTTGACGCGGAGGTTGACGGGCTTTATTACGATATGTTCTACCCCCTGTATATGCTCGATTACCTCGCGCCCGACAGCGCGGAGTACGGTCATATCCATCATTTCCTCTACCGTACAGTATCGATGCTCGAGCTTTACGAGATCGGTTCGGATGAATTCCTTGACTCGGTCAGAAAGGCAAGAGAATATCTGAAAACCGAGCTTTACGAGAATTATTGCCGCGAGCAAACGGCAAAATGCATCTGCATCGGTCACACGCATATTGACTGCGCGTGGAAGTGGACACTCAAACAGACCCGCGAGAAGGTTCAGCGTTCATTTTCAACCGTTCTCGAGCTTATGAAGCGTTATCCCGAATATAAATTCATGTCATCGCAGGCATTCCTTTATAAAAATCTCAAAGAAGAAGCGCCCGAGGTCTATGCCGCGGTCGCGCAAAAGATCAAAGAGGGAAGATGGGAATGCGAAGGCGCGATGTGGGTCGAGGCGGATTGCAACTTGTCCTCGGGCGAAAGCCTTGTCCGTCAGGTGATGTACGGTAAGCGATTCTTTAAGGATGAATTCGGCGTTGATAACCGTGTTCTCTGGCTTCCCGACGTTTTCGGATATTCCGCAGCACTCCCGCAGATACTCCGTAAGTGCGGCGTTGATTGGTTCGTCACCTCGAAGATCAGCTGGAATGACAAAAACAAGATGCCTTGCGACACCTTCGCGTGGAAGGGCATCGACGGTACTTCGATCAACAGCTATTTCCTAACAGCGACCAATACCCAGAATATGAAGCGCCCCGAGCAGCTCAAAAATCACGAGTACCATACCACCACGTACAATGCCAACACCTACCCGACACAGATCGCGGGTACTTACGAGCGTTATCAGCAAAAGAATCTGAATGACGAAGCTCTCGTCACCTTCGGCTACGGCGACGGCGGCGGAGGACCTACCTCGGAGTATATCGAGCTCCTTCGCAGAAGCGAAAAGGGAATTCCCGGCTCTCCGCAGACAAGGATCGAATTTGCGGGCGATTTCCTCCGCAGACTCGAAAAGAAGATAGAGAGCAACCCCGAGCTTCCCACGTGGCAGGGCGAGCTTTATCTTGAATTCCACCGCGGCACTTACACCACAATGGCGGATAACAAGAAGGGCAACCGTAAGGCGGAATTTCTTTACGAAAACGCCGAGCTTCTCGGTGTGACTGCAAAGACTCTCTTTGGTGATACCTTCCCCGCAGAAAAGCTCCGCAGTGGCTGGGAGATGATCCTCACCAATCAGTTCCACGATATTATCCCCGGCTCCTCGATCAAGGAAGTTTACGACCAAAGCAAGATCGACTACGGCGTGATCCACGGAATCGGAAACGAGATTGCAAACGGAATCCGCGAAAAGATCGCATCGTCGCTTGACAAAAAGCACGGCTACGTTGTTTTCAACCCCAACGCGTTTGAAGGCGAAGGCTTCGTTGAAATTGACGGCAAGGCGGCTTATGTAAAGGGAATCGCACAGAAGGGCTATTCAGTTGCGAATGATTTCGTTACCGAAAACAGCGTTTCCATCAACGGAAACAAGGTTGAAACCGACCGCCGTTGCGTCACCTTCGATGACGCTTGGCAAATCGTTTCGGTATATGACAAGAAGGCGGAAAGAGAACTTATAAAGGCGGGCAATGTTGCCAACGAGCTCCGCATCCACGCGGATTATCCGCCCTACTACGATGCTTGGGAGTGGAGCCAGTATAACTCGACAGAGTACAGAACGATAACCGACGTTTCCGACGTTCGCGTGATAGACAACGGCGCAAAGCGCGGAATAAGGATCACCCGTAAATACGGCTCATCCACCATCGTTCAGACGGTTTGGTTCAACGATTTCTCTGCACAGATCGACTTTGAAACTCAAGTCGATTGGCACGAAAGCCACAAGATGCTCAAGGCTGTATTTCCCGTGGACATTCTTGCCGACAAGGCGACCTACGACATCCAATTCGGAAGCATCGAGCGTCCCACTCACAAGAATACAAGCTGGGATGAGGCAAAGTTCGAGGTCTGTGCGCATAAATACGCCGATCTTTCGGACGGCGGCTACGGTGTGTCGTTGATGAACGACTGCAAGTACGGATACGACATCCACGATGGTGTTATGCAGATCTCGTTGCTGCGTTCTACAAAGGATCCCAACCCCGAGGCAGATATGGGCGAACACAGCTTCACCTATTCGCTCTATCCTCACGAAGGCGCTCTCCGCGACAGCGATACGGTAAAACGCGCGTATATGCTCAACGTTCCCCTGATCGCACTTCCCGCAAGCGGTGACGCGGATATTATTCCCACCGAATTTTCCGCGATCTCCCTCGACTGCGAACACGCGGCTTGCGAGACCGTAAAACAAGCCGAGGATGGCGAGGGCACGGTTATTCGTATATACGAATACAAAAATATCCGCGGAAAGCTTAATATTGCCACCGCGATCCCGTTCAAAAAAGCATATCTTTGCGATATGCTCGAGAACGAGATCTGCGAGCTTCCCGACGAAAACGGCAAGATCATTTGCGGCATAAAGGGCTTTGAGATACTTACCGTTAAACTGAAATAATCCGCTAAAATTAAAAATTCAAGTATAATTCTCCTTGATTGACAGATACTATGCACGTACCCTGAAAATCAAGGAGAATTTATATAAATGAAAGCCACAGGAATTGTTAGAAGAATCGATGACCTCGGACGTGTTGTCATTCCCAAAGAAATAAGAAGAACCATGCGCATCCGCGAGGGCGATCCGCTTGAGATCTACACCGATCGCGAGGGAGAGGTCATCTTCAAAAAATATTCGCCCATTGGCGAGCTTAACTCTTTTGCAACGCAGTATGCCGAAACGCTCCATAAGACGGGCGAGATCAGCGTTCTTATCTGCGACCGTGATGCGGTCATTGCCGTTTCGGGCGCGCCGAAAAAGGAATACGTTGACAAGCATATCGCGCCCGAGCTCGAGGTCATCATCGAAAGCCGTCAGCTTTATCTTTACCGCGACGGCGAAACGAAATTCGAGCCCATCAACGATAATTGCTCGCATTATATCCGTTGCGCCATGCCGATAATTTCGGAGGGCGACATTCTCGGCTGCGTTGTATCACTCGATTCGATCGAGTCCCCCGCACCCAGAATGCCCGAGCACGAAAAGAGCGTCGAGGTCAAACTCGTTCAGACTGCCGCCGCTTTCCTTGGAAAACAGCTTGAGTCTTAAAACTAATGCCGATCCCTGCGGGTATCGGCATTTTTATATTGACTTTTTTCTGCAATTGTGATAAAATTAGTCTATCAATTATTTTGGGAGGAAACACGAAAATGCTTTCGATTCTTCGCAGATACACATCTTTGTTTTTAGCTTTGTGTATGCTTTTGACTCTTATCGCCTGCACGGCGGAGATTCCCGAGGAAACAACGGCTGAGCCTGTGATCACCGAACCCGAGGTGACCGAGCCGATCGAGGAGGTCGTTGAGACCTTCGATATCATCAAGGACGGCAAGTCGCTCTTTACCGTCATCCGCCCCGAAAAAGCCACGCAGGCGAATATCCGCGCGGCTATTACGATCAACAACCATATAAAGGATAACGGCGTTGAGTCGAAGATCTCCGACTGGGGCGACAAGACCGGAGAAGTCCCCGAGATACTTGTCGGCAATACCAAGTATTTCCCTGAGGATGCGCTCGAGGGTATTGATATTATGGCTCTCGGTATGGATGGCTTCGTTATCAAGCATTACGGCAACAAGATCCTCATCGTTGGAAACAACGATACTGCCCTGATCGATGCCGCTGAATACTTCATCACAAATTTTCTTGACATTAAAGGAGGCAAAACAGCTATGCCGAAGGATTATTGCCATATCGAAAGCCAAGGGCTTTTCCTTTCCGAACTTAAGCTCGGCGGAATCGATATTTCCGAATTTGCGCTCGCTTGCGATGCAGGATTTGAAGAGCCGGCTACTTACGTAAAAGAGCTTGTAAAAACAAAATGCGGTGTAGAGCTTTCGGACACCGGAGAGAAGAAGATACTCCTCACCGCTGACGGCGCAAAGCCACACGCTGTAACCGCGGATATGGAGAACGGAGATCTTGTTATAAGAGCTGAAGATTTTGAAGCTATGAAGAAGGCTGTCGTATGCTTCTGGTATGAAAATATTGCGTATTCTCTCGGATCCTTCGATCTTCCCGCAGATACCGCATATTACCGTGATCTTGATCAAACGATCTTTTACAGTGACTATGGTGTAACCCAATCCGACAGCGTTTGCTGCCGCGAGCAGATCTATGATGTGCACGCCAAGGCTAATGAAAAAGGCTACAAGGTCTTTGCCGATTACGGCGCGAAGTACTATATCGCTTCGGTCGGAAGGTCTGTTATTATCGACACCGACGTCGAATGGGGCAACGCACAGTTCACTATCGACGATTCGCAAGTCACGCCCGATAAGCGCGGAAACTGGATATTCACCCTCCTCGAGCGTACCGATTCATATAAGATCGACAGCATCAAAACGCTTTCGCGCGATATGACTAATCTTGGTGTCACCTTCCCGCAAAGCTCCATCGTCACTTTCTACGATGACAAATCCACTCACTATGTTCGTTATGGCGGAAATGCTGACAACGGTCAGACAAAGCGCGATAGCGTTGTCGTCGATAAGAACGGCAATATCGATATGGAAGCACCGCTTATGTGGGATTTTGACAATATCTCCTCAATAACCGTTCTGCCCATCGAGGAAGAAACGCGCTACATCAGCGGCGGCATCTTCACAACTATTGCAAATCAGGCACCCTCAGAGTATACGTATTACGCCCGCGGACTCAAGATAAACCGTTCAAATACCGTTCTCAACGGTATGAAGCACTATATCACGGGCGAAGGACCGACAGGCGCGCCTTATAATGGCTTCCTTTCGGTAAATAATTGCGCGTATGTCACAGTCAAAAACTGCGTGTTTACGGGTCACAAGACATATCAGAGTCCCACAACGGCAATGGGCTCGTATGACATCGGAATGGGCAATGCGATCTCGGTATTCTTTATCAACTGCACCCAGGCAAACGACATAAACGACAGCAAATATTGGGGCGTTTCGGGCACTAACTATTGTAAGAACTTTGTTTATGACGGTTGTATTCTTTCGAGATTTGATGCGCATAAGGGCGTTGCAAATGCCGCGATAAAGAACTCCGTCATCGGTCACGCGGGTGCAAGCATAATCGGATACGGCACGTTATTGATCGAGAATTCCACATTCTTTACCAACAAGATCATCAATCTCCGCAGCGACTACGGAAGCTCTTGGGAGGGCGACATCATCATCAGAAACTGCACGATTTCTCCCGTAACGCAATCCGATATTACCGTTATTACCGGAAGCAACAAGGGTGAGCATGATTTCGGTTATCCTTGCTATGCGGGAATCAACGTGCTGATCGACGGCTTGACTATCGAAAACGCAAAGAAAGCTTATATTTTCGCAAATCTCAATTCAAATTGCAAGAGCGCGGATTATGTTCCGAAATATCCCTTCTATGCACCTCAAAAGGTCACTGTAAAGAATATTAATACAACGCTCAAAGAAGGACTCGGGGTTTCCGCGAACGAATATCTCTTTGCGAAGACAGAGTTCATATACGAATAAGATTTCTGCCGCCCCAGATTGGGGCGGCTTTTTTTGATATATTTTTTGCTGTTTACAAAAAGGTCTTGATTTATTGTCGAAATTATATTATAATTATACCAAGTATAGTATAATGCGAGGAGTATGCCATGCAGACAACCAAAGTTCGCAAAGCCGTTATTCCCGCGGCGGGGCTCGGCACGCGAATGCTTCCGATAGCTCGCGCCGTCCCAAAGGAAATATTGCCGATAGTTGACCGCCCCGCAATCTCGTATCTCGTTGAGGAAGCGGCAAGATCGGGCATCACCGATGTTCTGATCATAACCGGCAGAAACAAAGACGCGATAGAGGATTATTTTGATTATTCACCCGAATATGAGGGCTATTTTACCTCCAAGGGCAGGGAAGAAGAGATCGAAAAGATCAGGGCGACCGCAGAGCCTCTCGGCGTGCGCGTTTATTTCCTACGTCAGAAGATCACTCGCGGTCTTGGTCACGCGATCGGATGCGCGCGCAATTTCGTCGGTGACGAGCCCTTTGCCATCCTTTACGGTGACGATATTATCTTTTCGGAAAAGCCCGTTGTGGCGCAGATGATCGAAACCTTCGAAAAATACGGCAGATCCGTCTGCGGAGTCAAGGAAGTTCCCACCGAGCTCGTCAAAAAATATTGCTCGCTCAAGACCCACCCCATTGAGGGAAGCGATCACGAATTTTTCGTTGACGATATGATCGAAAAGCCGAAGACCGATGCCGAGATCTTTTCGAATTATTCGATCCTCGGCAGAGTTCTCGTCACCCCCGATATATTCGACATCATAGACGCGACTCCACCCGGCGCGGGCGGTGAGATACAGCTCACCGATGCGATCGCGACAATTGCTCGCAGAGAGGGCGTGACCGCTCTTGATTTCGAGGGCAAACGCTTTGATCTCGGCTCAAAACTCGGATTCCTCGAGGCAAACGTCACCGCCGCACTCGAGCACCCCGAGGTGGCAGACCGATTCAAAGAATTCTTAACCGATCTTGTAAATAAAATGTGAGGATATAAAAATGTCAAGCAGAATTTCAAAAGAAAACTATTATCTTGATATCGCGCAGACCGTAAGCGAGCGCAGCACTTGCCTGCGCCGCCGCTTTGGCGCGATCATCGTCAAAAATGACAGTATAATTGCAACAGGCTACAACGGCGCACCCCGCGGACGCAAGAATTGCGACGACCTCGGCTATTGCTTCCGCGAAAAGCTCGGCATCCCGAGAGGCGAAAGATACGAGATGTGCCGCTCTGTCCACGCAGAGGCAAATGCCATCATTGCCGCACCCCGCGAGCAGATGCTCGGCTCGACTCTTTACATGGTCTGCACCTCGCCCGTTGACGGTTCTGTTATGGCGGGTACCACGAGCTGTATGATGTGCAAGAAGCTCGCCATCAATGCGGGCATCGAAAAGCTCGTCGTTCGCGATGACAAGGAGAATTTCCGCGTCATCAACGTCAGCGACTGGATCGATGACGACGATTCTCTCGCAGGTAAATTCGGTTATTGATAGGGAGGATGAAATGAAAACTTTTAAAAGGATTCTTTGTTTTTCTTTGGCTCTTATCTGCCTTGTTCTGTCGCTTACATCCTGCTCTAACAGAATGGTAATGACCGGCAGAGGGCTTACAAACAAAAAGACGGGTATTGAGTATTCTTACGTTCTCAATCCCGCGTATCAACCCATTGAGTACTCCGACGAAGCTTATACAAAATGGAAGTACAACAAGATTACGGTTGAGTATTTTTCCATCAAAGGGCTTAAGGAAGATGAATGGCTTTATTGTCCCACCCTCGGCGAGTTACTTTGTTCGACGGGCGAGGAGCTCCCCGAGCTTGGCGGATTTGAGTCGAACGGCGCTCTGATCTGTATCGAGGCTACCATCCCCTATTCGATCTACGAGATCAAGGATCAGGAGTTTATCGACAAGATAGTGGCAAGATACACAGATCCCGCAACCCCCTCATATTCCACTGTTATGGCAACCTCGAACTATTCGATCAAGTTCACGTCCGAAAAGTACCCCGAGTTTTATTACAGCCTTGTGCTCGTTGCTGACGTTGACGGCACCTACATTCACGACAGAATGACGGGCAGATACATAGACATGGGCAATCTTTTCGATGAATACGAGCTTTACGATCTCGGGGAATACGACGAAGAATGATCGGTCTTGATGTGAGAGAGCTTTCTCCCGAAATGCTCGGCGAGGCGGCAGAGATCGAAAGACTCTGCTTTTCCGAGCCCTGGAGCCCCGAAGCTCTGCTCTATATGTGCAAGTCACCGAACACCTATGCCGTTGCGGTTATGATCGACGGCAGACTTGCGGCATACGGCGGGTGCGAATTCGTTCCGCCCGAAGCAAATATCGTGAATATCGCGACACACCCCGATTTTCGCCGACGCGGTTGCGCCTCGGCAGTCATTGACGCGCTTGAAGAATTTCTTTCTTCAAAGGGCGTGGACAGCATCTTTCTCGAGGTTCGCGTGTCAAATACACCCGCGCGCTCGCTTTATGAGAGCAAGGGCTTTCGCACGGTCGGCGTGCGGAAAAAATATTACCGCTTCCCAACCGAGGACGCGGCAGTTATGTTAAAAACTTTTGATTGAGGCAATTAAATGTTGATTCTTGGAATTGAAACTTCCTGCGACGAAACAAGCGCCGCCGTTGTCGGCGACATCGGTGAAGGCGGCAAGCTTGTCGCACTTTCGAATATCGTTGCGTCGCAGATAGAAACCCACCGTCTCTACGGTGGCGTCGTTCCCGAAATTGCGGGTCGCGCGCATATCGAGGCGATCTCGGGCGTTGTTGAACGTGCGCTTTCCGAGGCAAACGTGCAAATATCCGACCTTGACGGCGTGGCGGTCACCACCCACCCGGGGCTTATCGGCGCGCTCCTTGTCGGCGTAAACTTCGCAAAGGCTTTTGCTTTTGCAAATAAGCTCCCGCTTATCTCGGTCAACCATATCCACGCCCACACCGCGGCATCATATCTGACCGAAACACCCCCGAAGCCGCCCTATCTTTCGCTTGTCGTTTCGGGCGGGCACACTTCGTTTTATCTTGTAAAATCATATACTGAATACGTCGAGCTCGGCGGCACGCGCGATGACGCGGCAGGAGAGGCTTTTGACAAGATCGGCAGAGTTATCGGTTTGCAGTATCCCGCAGGCGCAGCTATGGACAGGCTCGCGCACGAGGGTATAGCTTGCGGCAGAAAGCTCGATCTCAAGCTCCCCAGCCCCGCACTTACGGGCGATAATCTCGATTTTTCCTTCAGCGGACTCAAAACAGCCGCGCTGAATTATCTCAATAAGCTCGCACAGCAAAAGGTCGAGGTCGATCGCCCCGCATTTGCCGCGCTCTATACGGATACCGTTTGTTCCGCAGTGGCAAAGAAGATCCCGCAGGCGATCAAGATTTCGGGCGCAAAGCAGCTCGTTATGTCGGGCGGCGTTGCGGCAAATTCGCATCTCCGTGCCGCTGTCGGAAAGGCTTGCGAAAAAGCGGGCGCAGAGCTGATCCTTCCGCCCATCTCGCTTTGCGGAGATAACGGTGTAATGGTTGCCGCTCAGGGTTACTACGAGCTGAAGGCGGGCAGAGTTGCTGATACCTATCTCAACGCCTCGGCATCCGACGATTGATGGAGAATACCAATGAAAACAAAAGACAATAAAACTCTCCGCGTGAACTACGGACAAGGCGTCATAGTCCTGCCCGAGGCCGTAAATTCCGCACTTTCGTCCGCAAAGAAGACGGATATTATCGTTCTCATCACACTTCTTTCAGACACGTCCGCCGATGTTCCCGCGCTTGCGGAGAAATGCTCGGTCAGTGAAGATGCGGTTGAAAAGGCGATCGCTTTCTGGCGCGGCGCGGGAATTCTATCCTTTGAACAGGAAGAGACACCCGTAAAGGAAGAAAAAACTGCAGAAAAGCCCAAAAAGATCGGCAAGCGCGAGGATCTCGGAACGCTTCCGAACTATTCGAGCTCGGAAATCGCGGGAATGGTCGAAAACGACCGCGAGGTCGCTCTTATGATCGATGAATGCGAGCGCGCACTCGGAAAGATGCTCCGCGTAGGCGAGATCGCAAAGATCATTGCCCTGCGCGATTACCTCGGCTTTTCACCCGATTACATAACCACACTTTGTACCTATTGCGCGCAGATAGGCAAGAATTCCGTGCGCTATCTTGAAACCACCGCCATCTCGCTTTACGATGATGGCATTACCGACAAGGAAACTCTCGAAGAGCATCTTCGCAAGGCACAACAAAAGCACGATCTCGAGGTTCAGATCCGTTCGCTCTTCGGTATGAATATGACCCGCGCGCTGACAACAAGAGAGAAGAAGTTCAT
Source organism: Eubacteriales bacterium (assembly GCA_045541375.1). Taxonomy (GTDB): domain Bacteria; phylum Bacillota; class Clostridia; order Oscillospirales; family CAG-272; genus CAG-390. Next base: position 31,208 of record JAZQJB010000108.1, read on the forward strand.
CGAATCCTGGACACAGACGATGGGCTTTGGCATCGAGGTCATCAAGATCGCTTATGAGATCACGATCGACAAGATCAACGAGCCCTCGCTCAATTACGCAAACGCCATCCTTGAAAGCTGGAATGCAAGCGGTCTGAAGACTGAAGATGAAGTTCGCGCGCAGATGGCTGCCGAGGCAGAGGCGAAGGGTGAGCCCGCCGCGGGAAAGAGCTTTGACTCGACCGATTTCTTTGAAGCAGCGCTCCGCCGCAGCTATGAAGGCTCGGGCACGGCACCCGAGATCGCAAAACCCGCCCCCGCACAAAAGAAAAGAAAGTAAAGAGGCGCAAAATGGGATACAATATAGATAATTTCCGCCGCATTCGCGAGGAATATAAAGAAAAATACAAAAGGGCAGAGTCGGAGGCTGATGCGCGCCGCCGCGAGCTTTGGTCAAAGATCGACGGTCTCCGCGCACTCGACCGCGCTCTTTCGGACACGGGTCCCAGACTCCTCAATGCAGTTCTCGGCAAGGGCAACGAGTCCTTCGAGAAGGTGAAACACGATGTCGAAAGGCTCAATTACGAACGCAATCTTCTTCTTGCGACTTACGGCTACCCCGCAGATTATTCGGATCCCCGATACGAATGCGACCTTTGCTGCGATTCGGGCTACGTTGACGGCGAGATGTGCGAGTGTATGAAGCTCCGCCTGCGTATGGCAGGTTACGAGAGCGCGGGTATCGCAAAGCTGATGGAAGAGCAGACCTTTGATAATTTCCGCCTTGATTACTACAAAACCAATCCGCGTTCTTATGAGAATATGAGCTACGTTCTCAAAACAATGAAGGAATATGCCGCTAATTTCGACCCTTACAGTTCGCAGAATCTCCTGCTCCTCGGCGGTACGGGTCTCGGAAAGACTCATCTTTCGACCGCGCTGACAAGAGCCCTCGTTGACCGCGGCTTTGACGTTGTCTACACAGGCGCGATCGGTATGCTTGCCGATTTCGAGCGTAACCGCTTCGGCAATTCCGCGGGAAGTGAAAGCGGATACGATATCGACCGATATTACGCCTGCGATCTGCTCATAATCGACGACCTCGGCGCCGAGGTCTCAAACCAGTTCACGGTAAGCACCATCTATAACGTGCTCAACAGCCGCATCTCGACGGGACTTCCCACCGTGATAAGCACAAACCTCAATCAGAATGAGCTCAATTCCCGCTATTGGGACAGAATCACAAGCCGCATCCTCGGCGAATTCCGCCCGCTCCTGTTCAGCGGAAGTGATGTGAGAAAGCTGAAATTGACGGAATAACCCCAAAAAAGTGTTTTTAGGAGGTTAGGCAAATTGCGCTTTTTTAAGTATAAAAATGAAAATAAAAATTATAATAATGCTTTGAAAGAGCAATACAAAAGTTTGACCGCAGATGAAAAACGTACAGTTCGTAAAGAAAAAAGATTGAGAAAATTCAGTACTATCATTACATTCCTTGTCTTTTTCTCTTGTATGTTTTTAGGAATCTATTTGATTTCTTTAATTCCTATCCCTGATTGGTGGCTGTGGGAGATCATTGTTATTATCGGAGAAATTATTCTCGGTTTGCTCTTGCTCTATGTCAGCGGTATTATAACTTTTGGATTTACTTCGCCTTTATGGAAAAAGCTTGAGTCGTTTCACTTGCCATCTATGAAAAAAGAAATTTTTTCAAAAGCATGCTCACATTTGCGCGATTATTATGAATTGCAAGAACCCTGTATTGTTACAAAGTGCTTTGAATCAACGGATAAAAGCTTTTCCAATCACGATGTGTGCATATTTGTCGTTCGTGATGAATTGCGAATTACGGTGGATCTGATGCGTGGCTTCCTTTACGGTTGGAAGGATTTGGGCTGTTATGCATTCAAGCAGAATGAGATAACCATATTAAAGCATCAAGATGGAAAGCACCTGAGGGCAGAGTTAAATGCGGGAGATGTTTCCTTCTTATTTGGCTACAGAGCCAAAAGCTTTATAGAAAAGCACTTCCTTTAGTACTCTTGATATATCAATATAAGAATCCCGACAGACGTCAAAATCTGTCGGGATTCTTTTGCATATTATTGCGACTTGCGGAAACAATAAAGATTGACAACATAGTCAAATCAAAAATCAAAGGAGCGCAAAAATGCCTCAGATTAAAACCAAGATCACAAGAGCGGTGCTTCTTGACGATCTTTATAAAAATCTCAAAATGGGAACCACTTCGACAACCGATATCCTCGGCAGAGTGAGAGACCCCGATCTCCGCGCCGAGATGACCAAGACCATTGATGGCTTTGAAGGCCTTGCTTCGCGCGTCTCGAAACTGATGATTGAGGCGGGCATCACACCCAAGGAAGAGAATATGCTTACCAAAGCGGGTGCGAAGATAGGTATGGTGATGAATACCGCCACCGATTCCACAAGCGAACATCTTGCAGAGATGATGATCCAGGGACTCACAATGGGAGTAACCGAGCTTTACCGCGACATTGGCGAAGCCGAGGAAGTAGGCATCTCCGGCGAAGCACTTTCGCTTGCCAAGGATGCCCTTGCATTTGAAGAAAACGCTGTCGAAAAGTTCAAGACTTATCTGTAAAACAATATTCCTCGGACATTTCCTGTCCGAGGAATATAATATTATTTAGCATCCTTAGCAGCCTTATCTGCTTCCTTCTGCGCGTCCTTTTCTGCCTTTGCTTCTTTGATGTCGCGTTCAATTTCCTTTTCGGTCTTGCGGAGTTCCGCGATCCTCGAAAGAGAAGCCTCGATCTTTTCGGCATTGTCGCTGCCGCCGTTGAGCTTGGCATAAGTCAGCTTGCCGAGTGTGGCATATTCCTTCTCAAGTCTGTTTTTGATGTTTTCAAGCTTTATCTGCATCCCCGCGGCATCGGTCAGCCTTACAGCCTCGGAAGAAAGCTTATCGAAAAATCTTCCAGCACCGTCGCAAAATTCGTTCCAAGAGTTTGACATATCGTTATCCCCCAATCATACATTAATATAATTATAACCTATTTTTCGCTTCTTGTAAATACCTTTGATCAAAAAAGGAGTAAAAAATGAATATCGGAAAGAAGGAATATTCAAAATTTGCCGATGCACACGCGCCGAAATCGCATCTTGCGGCGGATACAACACGCGCATTTTTGATCGGCGGGCTCATTTGCGCTGTAGCACAAGGACTCACAACACTTTGGAAAAGTCTCGGAATGGTCAAGGAAGACGCGGGACTTCTGACATCCGTAATCCTCGTCGCTGTGGCGGCGTTTCTGACTGCGATCGGTATTTTTGACAATATCGCAAAGGTTGCGGGTGCGGGCACGCTTGTGCCGATCACGGGTTTTGCAAATTCCGTGGTATCAGCCGCGATAGATTCCAAAAACGAGGGCTTTGTTCTCGGGCTCGGATCGGGAATATTTACCGTTGCGGGTCCTGTGCTTCTATACGGCACCGCCGCGGGGACTATTTACGGCGTTATTTATTGGATCTGCTCACTCTTTTGAAAAAATACTTGACAATCTCCCTAAAATGTTGTAATATTATTATATATTACAATATTAAAGGGGGATCTCTTTTATGGAAAATAAAATCAGAATAGGCGTTGTCGGAACGGGCAGAGGAAAGACCTTTATGAAGCCCGCATCTTGCACAGGACTAAAACTTGCTGCTGTTTGCGACCGCAGACCCGAGAAGCTTGAGGTCATCAAGTCTCAGTACGATACCGACGGCACTCTTATGACCTTTACGGATTACGACGAAATGCTCAAATCGGATATCGACGCCGTCGTTCTTGCAAACTATTTCAACGAACACGCGGAGTTTGCCATCAAGGCTTTGCGCGCGGGTAAGCACGTTCTTTCCGAGTGCACCGCTATGTCCACTCTCGCAGAGGGCGTTGCACTTTGCCGCGCGGTTGAAGAGACAGGCAAGATCTACATGATCGCGGAAAACTATCCCTTCACAAAGCAGCGTCTTGAGATCAAGCGCCTTTATGAATCGGGCGAGCTTGGTGAAATGCTTTACGGTGAGGCTGAATACTGCCACCCGATGTCGAACTCCACTACATATAAATATGCGCCCGGTGAATACCATTGGCGAAATCAGATCCCGTCGACCTATTACTGCACTCACGCCATCGCACAGATGATGTATATAACCGGCACTATGCCCGTTCGCGTCAACGGATTTGTTCCGCAGATCAAGGATCAGAGCTACCGCGAATATGAATTCCGTCAGCAGGATTCGGGCGGAGTTATCGTCTGCCAGATGGATAACGGAGCGGTCGTCCGCACACTTCAAGGTGCGTTCAGAACTCATTCGGGCATCGCACGTCTTTACGGTACGCACGGCGCAGCTGAGGTCGAAAGATCGACGGGCAACGTTGTCGTTTACCACTCCGACGTAAGCCGAATGGATCAGCCCGCATACCGCTCATATGCCCCCGATTGGCCCGATTTCGGCGAGCTTGCATCAGCTGCAGGTCACGGCGGCGGAGACTTCTGGGTACAGTATTACTTCGGCGAGGCTATCCGCAAGAACGAGCAGCCCTATCTCAACGTATACCGCGCTTGCGCAATGTCCTCGGTCGGAATCCTTGCTTGGAAGTCGGTTCTTTCGGGCGGTCAGCCCTTCGACGTTCCCAAGTGGGATGACGAGGAAGACCGCAAGAAGTATGAAAACGATACTTGGACTCCTTTCCTCAAGGAAGGCGATGACCCCGCAGACCATCCCCCTCGCGCAGTAGCTTGGAAGCCCCTTCCCGAAGCACTTGAAAAAGCAAGAGCGGCTTGGGAAGAGAATGATTACCTCGGTCTCGGCTGGTCGAAGAAGGATATTGATATGTCCTTTGATAAGGTAAAAATGAATTGATCACGATGAAAAAACGCGTATTATTACTTTTTATTGCTATATTTTGCGTTATTCTGTCATCCTGCAACGGCGGTGGTGCGGAAGAAACGACTGCACCGATTCCCGACACTACAGCAGAACCTGTTGAAGAGGGAACAGTCCTTTTTGCTCCCGGGGTATGTGAATATCGCATAGTTTACCCCTCGGATGATACCGATGACGAATTCAACGCCGCGCGTAAGCTGCAGGACTTTATCGAAGAGAAGTGCGGAGTCAAGCCCGAGATCGTGAGATCGAAGAACGCGGGCGGCGAAAATGCTGATCCCGCACTCAAAGAGATCCTTCTCAGCTTTGTTGATTTTGATGAATTGGACGTTGCTATTTCCTCGATCCCTTACGGCGCGGGCGTGGCTTGCACTGTCGGCAACAAGATAGTCATCACGGGACACGAGCGCGAAGGCTTCAAGGATGCTTTTGCAAAATTTGCGGAATGGATTGAAGAAAAGACCGAAGAGGGCAAACTTGTTCTTCCGGTTGATTTTCGGCTTACGAGCGAAAGCAGCAGCAAGAGTTATTACGAATTCAAAGACGTCCCCGGATATCCCGGCGGGATGATCGAGGATTTTTCTTCCCTCGGCGACAAGTATTATCAAGTAACGATCTATGATACCAATGCGGAGATGTACGAGTCATACGAAAAAGTTCTTTCGGGTGATGGCTATTCGCTTTACAGCGAAAACGAGATCGCGGGCAATTTCTATTCCACTTACACTAAGGAAGACGAAATGCTTTACTATTACTATTGCCCGAATTCGGGCGAGACCCGCGTGATAATCGCCGGGGATGTTCTTCTTCCTTCACTTGATGAGATTGAGTACAAAAAGGTCTGTGAGCCCGCATTCATCGTGCTCTCGACTTATGACGACTCGGGCAAGGTCTCGGGCGATGCGCAGGGCTGTATCATCCGCTTCGAGGACGGCACGTTTATGGTCTACGACGGCGGAAACAAGAACAGCCATCAGGCGATTCATATCTATGATACTCTCGTAAAATACGCTCCCGATCCGCAGAATATCACCATCCGCGCGTGGGTCTTCTCGCATTTCCACGGCGATCATACGGGCGCGTTTCAGAGCTACGTTGCAAGATACAAGAATTCGAAAACGGTAAAGATCGAATCCTTCATCTATAATTTCTGCAACACGACAAAGCAGACCCAGTGCATCAGCCCGGGTCAGATGACGAATACCGAAAACGCGATAAAGAACCTTGGTGGCAATATCCCGGTTTATAAATGCCTGACGGGGCAGATATACCGCTTCCCGGGTATGGATCTTGAGATCCTTGCATCAATGTCGGATTTCATTCCCCTCGTTATCGGCTTTGAGCGCTCCGATGCGGAAAAAGACGCGGGCGACGGAAACTCGATGAGCACGGTCGTAAGACTCATCACTCCCGAGGGCAACACCTGTATGCTTACGGGCGACTCGACTAACATTGTTCTCGATGATATGGTCGACCGCTACGGCGCGGATTATCTCGATTCGGACATCGTAACGACACCTCACCACGCCCACAACCGCGACAGCTATCGCGCGAGAAATGCGACGATAAAGTTCTATGACGCCGTCAAGCCCGAGATCCTTGTCGTTACGTCCTCGAATATGAGTAAGTTTACCCCCACGAGTAAGTACCCTTATGAGGTCAACGTGCACGTCATCAATACCTATAATCCAGAAATATATCTGATGAACGCCGTGCGGCTTATCAGCTTGTCCACATTAAAAGAAATCAAATAAGGAGTATTGAGATATGGTAAATATGTCCTATATCCCGATGATACTTAAATATACCTCTCCCGAGGCGGTGCCGCTTTCCTTTAAGCTTGGCAGACGCAAGATCTGCGGTATCCCCGAAGAGTTTTCGCCCAAGGTCAGCCGTGAATTTGTTGATTCTAACATTCTGAAGATCACGGTCGAGGGCAAAAACAGATCGGGGCTGACGATTCGCGCCGACTACACCGAATACCGTGATTTCCCCGTGACCGAGTGGAGAGTTACTATCACCAACAACGGCAAAAAGGATACTCCCATAATCTCCGAGCTCCGCATCGGCGGCGAGATCGCCTGCGGAAAGAGCACGCTCAAATACGGAAACGGCGACACCTGCAAGCGTGACGGTTACAGTTTCTTTGAAAAGGAGATCGACGAAAAGATCTCGCTTACTCCTTGTTCGGGCACGTCCTGTCAGGGCGCATTCCCCTATATGACGGTGCGCGGCGAGGGCGTCGAGCTTCGCGCCGCTATAGGATTCCCGTCCAAGTGGATAGCCGAGATAGCACCCACGGAGAGGGGCATATCCTTCCTCTGTGGCCAGGACAGATGCCACACAAGACTTTCTTCGGGTGAATCCTTCACCTCGCCGAGACTGACCCTGATGACTTACGGCGCGGGCAGTGAGTACAGAGGAATCAATATCTGGAGAAGATTCTATTTTGCTCATATCCTTCCCAAAGATAACGGCGCGCCGATGCCGCCCAAGCTCTGTCTGCACAATTTCCGTGCAGAGGGTAAACCCGAATTTACGGGCGCGACCGAGGAGAATCAGATCGGTGCGATCAACGAATATCTCCGAAAAGGTATGAAACCCGATGTTTGGTGGATCGACGCGGGCTGGTATCCCTGCGACTACAATTGGCCCCGCATCGGAACATGGAAGGTCGATGAAGCAAGATTCCCGCGCGGACTTGCCCCGATAGGCGAGGCTTGCAAGGAAAATGACATCGATTTCCTTCTTTGGTTCGAGCCCGAGCGTGTCCGCAAGGGTGAGGAGATCGACCGCGAGCATCCCGAGTGGCTTCTTTCGGTCGGCGAGAGTGATAACAAGCTCTTCGATCTCGGCAACCCCGAGGCAAGAGCGTGGATCACCGACCGCGTGGATTCGATAATCAAGGCATCGGGCGTGAAGATCTACCGCCAGGATTTCAATTTCGATCCGCTTTCGATATGGAAGGCAAACGAGGCACCCGACCGCGTCGGCTTCCTTGAAAACCGCCACTCGATGGGTTACCTCGCATATTGGGATGAACTCGTTATCCGCAATCCCGGCCTCATCATCGACTCCTGCGCTTCGGGCGGACGCCGCAACGATCTCGAAACAATGCGCCGCGCGATCACGCTTCACTATACCGACGTCGGCTACGGCGACCACCCCATCAAGCAAAAGCAACACCGCGAGATGTTTGAGTGGATCCCATATTTCCGCGCACACAATATGAACTGGTTCGACCCCGAAACCGGCAAGTACGACGGCAAGGAGCGCGAGCCTGATAAGTTTGCTTATTACAACGCATTTGCGCCGTCTATGACGGATATGGTGCGCTATGACGTCGATGATGCGACTGCGCTCAAACTACGCGCTTTGCAGGAGCTTTGGCGTAAGGTCGCAGAGGTTGAGCTTGAAGGCGATTATTATCCGATCACCGAATGCAACGGTTCAACCGAAGATTGGTACGCAATGCAGTTTGATGACACCGAAAAACGCCACGGATTCGTACAGATAGTGCGAAATGTGGATGCAGAAGAGGATACGTTCCTCTTGAAGCTACCGTATATCGCCGATAACTGTCCTACTTATCACGTTTACGACAGCGATAACGGTACAATGACTGATTATTGCCCCGATGACCTTAAAAAGGGTATAGAGATCAAACTTGATAAGCACGAATCTAAGATACTTTTATATATGTATTAATCACAAAGCCGACCGCAATGCGGTCGGCTTTGATCGTTACATACAATATCCAATTATGCTGATATACTGCAACACACTTCCGATCAGCACGAACACGTGGAACACCGAGTGCATATATCTGCATTTCTTTCCGAGTCCGTAAATAACCGCACCGATGGTGTAGGCGATTCCGCCCGCGAGCATGAATCCGAATCCCGCCCCGCCCATTCCCGCAATAGCGGCGGAGAAGTCGATCGCGATGCACCAGCCCATTCCGATGTAGAATACCATTGATACCTTGCTGAATTTTTCCATATCCACGGCGGTCAGGATCACAGCGGGGACGAGAAGTGTCCACACAAGCACGAACACGACCCAAGCCATGTTCTGATCGGCGTTGTAAACTCCAATCAATGCGGCGGGGGTATATGTTCCTGCAATGAGAAGGTATATCGTGCAATGGTCAAGAATCTGCATCACGCGCTTTCCGACACAAGGCGCGAGCGCGTGATAGACGCAAGAGACGGAGTAGAGAAGTATCAGCGCCGCGCCGTATATCGCGCAAGAGAAGATCTCGCGTGCGCCCTCCGCCTTCATAAGCGTTGTGATCAGTACGAATATTCCAAACAAAGCTCCGAGCCCGTGGGTGATCGAATTACAAAGCTCTTCGCCGAGTGTGTATTTGGGGAGTAATTTTTTTGCTTCTGCGTTGCTCATGGTTTACCTCTTGGTTTGTGCTGCCATTATTATATTCCAAAAGTACGGTAGAAGCAACCTACCCCTCAAAAAACAAGGTAGAATCAAAAAATACCCCACTCTACTGCCAGTAGAGTGGGGTAAACTCGGGGTTTATCTTTGAACTAAACGGCAAAAAAGTATGATTAAAGCCGTTATTTCGTTAATTTGCAGTGTTGCGCTCGAAAACTACGATTATTCTGTCCTTGTCCCAGGTCATATCTGTGTTTGCTGTCACAGACACCACTCGCCAACCTTCCTTGGCAAGCTTGTTCATCTCGTTTTCGGCATCTCTGAACTTGATGTTCTCAACTTTGTATTCGTACATTATTAGCAGATCTCAATGAGTTCCTTGGGCGAATGTGTGAAATTGAGAATTCCGTCCTCAAGAACGGCAACCATGTCCTCGATTCTGCATCCGTACTTGCCCTCGATGTAGATTCCGGGCTCGAAAGTGACGATGTGACCGGGCGTGAGCTTGCGGTCAGCGGGCATAACTCTCTGCGAAAGTCCGGGAGCCTCGTGGATATACATTCCGACTCCGTGACCGAGCGAGTGACCGAACGTGCCGGCATAACCCGCGTTGTCAATAATGTCGCGCGCGATCTTGTCCATCTCGCGGCAGAGCGCACCGGGCTTAGCTGCTGCAAGCGCCGCAAGCTGTGCCTCAAGAACGGTGTTGTAAAGGCGCTTCATCTCGTCATCAGCCTTGCCGATGACGATGGTACGGGTCATATCCGAGCAGTAGCCATCGATCTTTGCTCCGTAGTCCATGGTGAGGAAGCCCTTCTCGAGCTGAACGTTTCTCGGCTCGCCGTGGGGCAGAGAGGAAGCCTTGCCCGATACCGCAATGGTATCAAAAGCGGTGGATTCGGCACCGTGCGCACGCATAAAGAATTCGAGCTCAAGAGCAACGTCGATCTCGGTCATATCGGGACGGATGAATTCCACGATGTGAGCGAATGCCGCGTCTGCGATGTCCTGTGCCTTTGCGGTGGAAGCGATCTCCTCGGCATCCTTGAACTCGCGAAGACCGTCGATGATGGCGGAAGCTCCGCCTTTTACCTCACAGCCCTCAAGAGCCGTCTTAAATGCTTCGTAACCCGAAAGGGAGATCTTTGCCTCTTCAACAGCAACGACCTTGCCGCCGCAATCCTTGACGATCTCCGCAACAACTGCGGACTGACGCTTGTCGGGTGTCATGATCTCAAATATACCTGCCGCCTTCGAAGCCTTTGCCGCCTCGATGTAGCGGAAGTCGGTGATAAGAACGGCGCGGCTCGCGGTCACGAGAACAAGACCGTCCTGAAAATTGAAGCCCGTGATGTATCTCTGGTTTACCTCGGACGTGATGATAACGGCGTCAAAGCCTTTTTCCGCCATAGCGGCGCGAAGTTTCTGAAGTTTAGACATTTTCTTTTTCCTTCCGTATATAAGTTAAATTAAATTTTTCAACGTGTTCTTCATCGCAAGAGCATCCTCCGCCTGCGTTCCCGCAGATTCGCAGATGATTCGGGGCGAAAGCCCATCTTTTGCAATGACCTCTGCAAGCGGAGCGAAATCGGGGCCGTAAACGCTGTCCTCGAATGTCAGATGACGCTTCTCGCCGGCAGACGTGTATTCGATCTTCGAAAAATGGCAATGCAGATCCTTTGCGTAGGAATCGCCAAGCGCTTCGCCGATCGAGTGAAATACCCGGCGGTAAGCATCGGTATCGGGGAAAAGACCGCCGACATTACGGGCGTTGAGATGTCCCCAGTCAACGACGGGGCAGAATATCGGATCGATCTTGCAAAGCGCAATGACTTCCTCAAGCGTGCCGAGCTGATTGATCTTGCCCATAGTTTCAAGACCGAGCTTTATCGGCTGATCGCCAATTTCTTCGAGAGTCTTGTAAAGTGTATCCGCGGCAAGCCCGAGTGCTTCCTCGCGCGAGATCTTCGCCGCACTTCCCGTGTGGATGACGATTATATCCGCGCCCAAAAGTGAAGCGGCGTGGAGCGAGTCCTTGATATAGGTAATGCTTTTGAGCCTTTTTTCGGGGTCAATGCCCGAAAGAGAGATGAAATATGGCGTGTGGAGCGACATCGCGATGCCGTGTTCTTTGGCTTGGTTGCCGATGGCGGTCAGCGTCGCATCCGAAACGCGCAGACCGTTGCCTGCTTGGAATTCATAGGCATCAAGACCTATTTCTTTAAGCCACGCGGGAGCTTCGACGGTTGCCTTCCTGCCCGAGGCGTAAAAGGTATCGCAGTTGCCCGCGGGTCCGAATTTTGCAGTTATCATTTGTCGTCCTCCTTGTGGAGCTTGCGATAGCGTCGCAGTATCGGCTTTTCCATCAACCGTTTGAAGCGGAAAAAGAGCGTCAGCTTGTCCTTGATCGGCGGGACGAGCAGAGCGATCTTTATGCCGAGATTACGTGCGGAGAGCACGTCGGTGAAGATCTGATCGCCTAAAAATGCGCTGTCCTCTGCAGTAGCACCGACACTTTTCATGATCTCGCCAAGCCGTTTCTTGCCCGGCTTCTTGCAATCGGCATAAGCGGCAATCCCAAGCGTGCGGTTGAAAAGCTCAATGCGATCACCGTGGTTGTTGGACACAAGAACGACCGTGATCCCCGCCTCCTTCAACGAATCAAGCCACGAGCGGATGCGCTCATCGGGCTCAGGAACCTCGTATGGTGCCAAAGTATTGTCCACGTCGCTGAACAGAAATCGCACACCGAGTGACGAAAGATATTCGGGAGTTATGTCATCAAATTTATCAAAAATTCTGTAAGGCAATAATTTTGAGAGCATTTTAGTCCTCATTAAAGTAATATTTATTATATTTTATCATAAAAAAGTATTTTTAGCAAGAGAAATGGAGATTTTTTTGAAAATGTGATGACATTTTATCGTTAATATGATATAATTAAGTTAATAAGAGCTTGAAGGAGAACTGTGATGCAATATCTTAAATCATTTACTTTGCCTACCGATGCGGATGAACTTGATTATTTGTTCGGTACAAGTTCGATGGGCAAACTGACAAAACTCGATATGCAGTGCTATGCCTCGAATCAGTATCCTTTCGGCATCTTTCCCCATAAAAAGCTCTCGAAGATCGAGTTTGAACCGATAACGATCTTTTATGGCGGCAACGGCTCGGGCAAATCGACTCTGCTCAACGTGATCGCGGAGAAGCTGAAACTTGAACGTACTGCGCCGTTTAATAATTCGCCGATAATTGACGATTATCTTAATTTTTGTGATTACAGATTAAGCTATGGAACTCCGTATCTCCCCGACGGAAGTTCGATAATCACGAGCGACGGAGTTTTTGATTATCTTCTCGATATCCGCGCGATAAACGAGGGCATCGACCGCCGCCGTGAGAGCATTCTTGAGGAATACGAAAGCCTTCGCGGCGAACTCACCCACAGCGGCTGGCAGATGAAGAACCTTGAGGATTATGAGGAGCTGCGCAAGAGAAACGAGATCAGAAAAGGCACAAAATCGCAGTATGCCGCCCGTCGCCTCGGAAATACCGAATATAGGATGCATTCAAACGGCGAAAGTGCTTTTGCATATTTCACAAATAAGATTGGCTCAAACGCACTCTATCTTCTCGACGAGCCGGAAAACAGTCTTTCGGCGAAATTACAAAGGGAGCTTGCTGTATTTCTCGAAGAAGCTGTGAGATTTTACGGCTGTCAGCTCGTTATTTCCACTCACTCGCCTTTTCTACTTTCTCTGCGCGGAGCAAGGATCTACGACCTCGACGGCGCCCCCGCTTGCGTAAAGCATTGGAGCGAGCTTGAGAACATCCGCGCTTATTACGATCTTTTCGAGAGCAGAAGGCGCGAATTTGAGTAAAAACAAAAATATTTTCAAAATTCTTCGGTTTTTTTCGATTTACCTATTGACAAATGCTTCAATTTGTGGTATTATATTAGGGCGGTTTTGAAAGAGACCGAAATATGCGGGTGTAGTTCAATGGTAGAATTCCAGCCTTCCAAGCTGGTCGCGTGGGTTCGATTCCCATCACCCGCTCCATAGGGACAGAATGAATGTCATCGGACATTCATTCGTACCCCTGATATGATGCGCCTTTAGCTCAGCCGGATAGAGCAACTGCCTTCTAAGCAGTAGGCCGGGGGTTCGAGTCCCTCAAGGCGCGCCATATACGGTGGGTGTAGCTCAGTTGGTTAGAGCGTCAGGTTGTGGCCCTGAAGGCCGTGGGTTCGAATCCCATCATTCACCCCATAAAGAAACAGCACTTCGCATCGCGAAGTGCTGTTTCTTTATGGGGTGAACGCTGCGCTTACGATTCGAACCCACTACAAGTTGCCCCGCAACTTGTTCAGCGTGCGCGGAGTGCGCATATCAAGTTTCGTAGGCATTTACGCGCACGCATGGGTTCAGAATCCCATCATTCACCCTTCGCATCGCGAAGTGCTGTTTCTTTATGGGGTGAACGAATCGTTTCACGATTCGAACCCACTATGAGTTGCTCTGCAACTCATATAATTTGCGCGTAGCAGGCATAAAGAAGTTTGCACAAGTTATACGCGCAAATGTGGGTTCAGAATCCCATCATTCACCCCTACCGGGGAGATGCCATACATTCTTCGAATGATTCCATACCGCGAAGGCGGATTCCATACGTCCTCACGGGCGATTCCATACACAGCGGTGCTGTGATTTGATAGGTGAAAATTTGCCTTGCGAATTTTTTCAATTTTTATGCAACGGAATTATCCAAAATGCAACTATATAAGTGAAGGGCTCTTACAAAGACGAAAGGAGGACTGAAATGACGGATGAAAGATTGATTGAAATGTTCCTCTCGCGTGACGAGGGGGCGATCGCGGCGGCAGAGGAGAAGTACTTGCCGTTCTGCCATTCGGTGCTCTCGAACATTCTGCCGAGCAGGGAAGATCGCGAGGAGTGCATCAACGACGCTATGCTTGTGCTTTGGAACACCATCCCGCCCGAGAAGCCCGCGAGCTTTTCGGCGTATCTTGCAAAAATTCTCAGGACCATCGCGCTTGAACGCACACGCCGCGAAAACGCTTGGAAACGCGGCGGACGAGTGCTCACGGTCGGCGAGGAATTTCTGCGCGATATAACCGACGGCAGAACTCTTGCGGATGACTACGAATCGAGCCACGCGGGAAAGATCATCAACGAATTTCTCGAGGGACTGCCGAAGAATGACAGAAAGGTCTTCATTCTGCGCTATTGGTTCGACGAGGACATCTCGCGCATCGCGGTGCGTATGAATTATACCGAAAGCCGCACGAAATCTTTACTTAAACGCCTGCGCGACAGGCTCAGACTCAAACTCGAAAAGGAGGGAATAGTGGTATGACTGAAAAATATACCGAAGACAAAAGACTCCTCGGCGCACTTGACTACATTGACGACAAATTTATAGCGGAAGTTACTGATGATTATGAGATCTTTGATTACGTCGGCAAACCAACCCGAAAAATGCGTTTACGCATTGCAAGGCAATATCTTGTTTATGCCGCGTGTCTTGTTCTTCTCGCCTGCGCAATGCCTATCGTAAGCTATATTGTACCGCAGATAGGAGAACTGTTCGGAGGCAACGCAGGGAATGTCGGAGACACTGAAACCCGGGACCTTGACGGTTTCGCAGATATGTCGGAGCGCGATCTTATTGAGCATATCGGTAAAGTTCCCAAAGAATTTAAAGATATAGTTCAAAATAATGCATTCAAAAGATGCTTTTATTCGGGAGATTACATTTTTTCCTTTCCCGCTGACAGCAAAGACAGTGAGATCATAGTATTTGATAAACAATGCGAAGTTGTTGATATTATTAATTCAGAAAACGGAGTCGGCGTATTTGGTTCTTACAGAATATATAGGTTATCTGACGGCAATTATGTTAAATTGGGGTCATATAGTTCGTATTATCGGTATATGGCTGACAGTAATACGAGTGAGCGCAAAGAAACTAAGGCATCCGTCGAAAAAATTACATCTGACGGGAAAACTGTTTTTAAAACGGAATTTGATATCCGAAACGATCTTGATTTTTTTTGCGAACTTGATGACGGATATGTAATTGCCGGTTGGGAACAAAGGTGGAGCGATACAGAAAACCAAAAGTTTTATATTTATAAACTTGATAAGTCGGGTAATATAGTTCACCAGAAAGCGATGAGTGAAGGTATATGTAAAATGGAATGCATTGACGGTGAATTGGTCATTTATACTCGACATAGACAATTTGTCGAAAAAAAGTTTAAGGATGTATATCGTAAGCAGTATCTTGATGATTCGTTACTAATGAGATCTACCATTGATACTTTAGAACCCCCTGCTGAGTATTTGATCATAGAAGACTTTATCCCAAATTTCGATGCCGGATATGTTTCTTCGGTTATTTATTACGACGATTTTGTCCTAATTATTTCTGAACACAATACGAAGTGGTTTGAATATGTACCGATGGTTTACAGCTCAATTCCGTCATACACCGAAACAGTCTACACAGCTTACACCTACGGCGCTGAAATAATCTGGCGCAGCGCGGTGGATTCTACCGACTATGAAAGATTGGCAAAAGTCAAAAAAGAGTATGAAGAAGAACAGGAACGCTTCAAAAAATGGAAAAGTGAAAACGAATAAAGAATACAGCCCCTCGAGTACGAGGGGCTGTATTGGTTATTTCTGATCAAATTAAGGTTTCTTAACACAAATATTCAGCACAAGCGCGAAGCACGCGAGGCAGAGAAGAAGCACGAAGGGGGCGACGAATCCGCCGGAAGAGGTACGCAGGCTCGCACAGGCGGTCGCTATGAAGGAAGCGGCAAAAAGATTGAAGTTTACAATGCTGTAATTCGTCGCAAAATATTTCTGTCCGTAAAACGCCGAGGCAAACGCCGAGCCGATGGTGGGGCAAGCGCCGTAGCCGAGTCCGACAAGACAAAGACCGACGATGCAAACGGGAAGGGATTCGATAACTACCGAAAGAAGCGTAATTCCCGCCGCAACGATAGTCAGAAGGTTCGCCGCGATCATCGTAAATCTTCTACCCTTTGCGTCAAAGATCGCACCCGTCAGAATTCTTCCGAGTCCGTTGCAAGCTGAAAGCACACCGACAAGCGTTGTCGCAAGCCCCGCGCTCGCACCCGTCGAGAGTGCAAGATCGCGCGCAAAGCTGATAACCGAATTTCCGACGGCAACAAGGCAGACCATGCAAGTGAATGCAAGCCAGAAGGACACGCGCGAAAGCATCTGCAGAGGCGACATATCAACGATCTCGAAATTCTCGGCTTTCTTTGCCGCCTTCTTCTTTGCCTCGGGGAATTTGACGTCCGCCGCGGGCTTGCGGAGAATAATGCCGGCGATGCAGATCATTGCCGCCATTATGATTCCGAAAAGAAGGAAGGTAGTGCGCCATCCGATAGCCTCGTTTGCGAAAAGCGAGTCGAGCAGCGAGCCGAAAACGAGCGAGGTCAAACCGAATCCCATCAGCATACAGCCCGAGCAGAAGCCGCGCTTGTCGGGAAACCAGGCATTGACCGAGGATATGATGACATTGTAAGCAATTCCGATGCCGAGTCCCGCGAGAACAGCATAGGAAATGTAAAGCATAGCGATCGAGCCCTGCATAAAGGAAGCAATAACAAATCCGCCGCCCGCAAGCAGACCCGAGAATATAAGCGAAAGATTGGAGCCGAGGAGTTTAGTCAGTCTGCTTCCAAGGAAACCGCCGATGCAGAAGGTGCACATCGTCAGCGTGAAATTGAGAGCAAGTTCGGTGTTGCCCCAACCGAATTCATCGGCAAGCGGAACTTTGAGAATAGACCAAGCGTAAATGATGCCCGCAAAGGCAAGGCAGACCGTGCAAATGGCAATATAAAGCCAACGCAGAGAAATATTTGAAGTTTCTTTTTTCATCTTTAGATCTTCCTGTTGTCAATGTGATACTTTATTATATCATAAGGCTGAAAAAATGTCAATAAAGCTGTTAGCGTTTTGCGGACGATGTGTAAATTTTTTGTGCAAAAACGGTTTATTTTCTCCTATTTTTATTATATTATATAATTTAGACTTGACTATTAATTGAAATTATGATAAAATAGTGCGTATATATTTTGCGGAAAGTGAATGCTTTGATTAATTTCTTTTGATAAATAGATCTTTACCGCTCACAATCAAACCAAGGAGAACAAAATGAAAAGAATCAAGATCCCCACAACACGGGCATTGTCCTTCCTTCTGGCAATGCTCATGCTCATCGGACTTTGTCTTACCTCCTGCCAAGGACCCGGCGGTGAGGAAACAACGGCACCGGAATCGTCCGATTCGACCACAGCGGCCCCCGATTCGACGACCTCGGCACCCGAGACCACCACTCCCGGCGGAGATGTGGCAAAGGCGCCCTATACGGTCGAGGTAGTCAGCGAGGGCGGACTTAAGCTTAAGGACGTTACCGTGCTCATCTATTCGGATGCAAGCCTTACCGTTATGAACGGATATGCAAAGACCGACGAAAACGGTGTGGCATCCTTCAACCTTCCCACAGGCAATACAAGCTATCACGCAGTTATAACCGAGATCCCCGAGGGTTACGATCTCGCCGAGAGCTATCCTCTTTCGGGCAGCGAAACAAAGATCACTCTTTCCTCCGAGCTTATCCCCGAGGGAAGCCTTTCGGGCAAAAAGCTAAAGCTCGGTGACGTTATGCACGATTTCACTGTCAAGACCACCGACGGCGAAAACTTCACCCTTTCCGAGGCTCTTAAGACCAAGAAAGCGGTACTTATCAACTTCTGGTACATCAACTGCTCCTGGTGTCAGGAGGAGTTCCCCTATATGAACAGCGTATATCAGCGCTATTCCGATGATATTGCCGTTATCGCCGTCAATCCTTATGCCAGCGATACAGAAAACGCCATCAAGACCTTCAAGGCATCCAACAGCCTTGCTTTCCCCATGGCGAAGGTAGATACTACACTTGCCGATGCGTTCGGCGTAGCAGCGTATCCCACCTCGGTCGTTATTGACCGCTACGGCACTATTTCCGTTATCGAGGAGGGCGCGATCATTTCCGAAGCTCCCTTCGTTGCCGCTTTCGAGCATTTTAAGTCTGAAAACTACACCCAGCGCCTTG
Organism: Eubacteriales bacterium; assembly: GCA_045541375.1. GTDB lineage: Bacteria > Bacillota > Clostridia > Oscillospirales > CAG-272 > CAG-390. Next base: position 49,661 of record JAZQJB010000108.1, read on the forward strand.
AACAGTCGCTTCAGGCTTTCGTTGAGATTCCCAAGCCCGACACGGATATGCCCGATCCCGCAGACGTTGCTGCTGCCGTGAACGGAAAGAACGGCGCGGGCATCACATACCGCGCGGAGACCGGCGAAGAATACAAGGATACCATCTGGGATTTCACTCTTACCGAAAAGAACGGACAGAAGTGCCTTGTAAACACCAACCAGGAAGCAGACGGAACAAGCGCTCTGCTTTACGTTGACGTTGAGCTCAAGGCAGGTCAGGCTCTCAAGTTCGATTATTTCGCATCCTGCGAGCGCGGCGCCGATATGCTCCACGTTATTATCGACGACGTTCAGATCTATCAGATCTCGGGCGAGGGCACGGATTGGGAGACCTGCTTCCCCTACGTTGCTATTAAAGACGGTAAATACACAATCGCTATCGCTTATATCAAGGATTCCACCGACAGCATTGGTGAGGACAGCGTGTATATCAGAAACTTTGAGATCTGCGATAAGAAAGATGTAAACGTAGCAACTTATATCCCCCGCAACTGTGCAACCGAGCGCGTTGCCGACGGTTACGGATACGCAAACTATGTTGACGTGGTATTCAATGAGAAGGACGGCTACTACCACGTTGGCACAGCAGACGGTCCTCTTCTTCTTGCTAACCTTATGGGTTACAAGACCCCTTTCTCCGAGGCTTCCGTATTTGACCTTGCATATGCAGGTCAGGTAGTGATCGAGGGTAAGAACTATTACGACGATATAGTTCAGTATTTCAATTATGCTTCAAACGCAACGATCAACGGCGTATGCACGGTTGATAAAACACTTGCAGAGCTGCTCAAAAAGGTAGCTTTCGCCTGCGGTCTTGAGGTCGAAAACGAGAAGCAGTGGCTTCAGATGTGCTGTTACTATGATGTTTACGGCGGAGCAGATCAGCTCACTGACCCCATCCAGGGTCTTGCGGCTCATTCCGCGTTTATTGCGGAGATGGGTAAGGATAACGTTGTGACCTACGACCGTATCATTATGCCCCGAGGCCTTCTTTACAAGTTCGTTCCCGAGGTGTCCGGCGCATACCGCATCACTTCCAACAGCGAATACCTTGTTGAGGCTTGGATATTCAACCGCGACAGATCGATCTATTACACGTATGAAACGGGCGAGCGTATGTATGCCGATCCCAATAACTGCTCTATGGTCGTTTATTTCGAGGCGGGCAGAGATTACTACATCGATATTGCCTTCTATGATGTATATCAGGAGGGAAGCTTCACCTTCAACATTGAATATATCGCTGAAAAATACGATCATTTCACTCTCGCATCTCCCGGATATTTCACCTTTATTGAAAGCGACGGCGTGACCATTGGCGAGACCGTTGCGGGCGGTATCGACGTTATCCTCGGCGATGACGGCTACTACCACGAGCTCCGCAAGGACGGCACAGTCGGCTCCATCGTTTATGCTGACTTTACTCAGTATACCCCTGTATTCGGTTCCACCATCATTCAGATGGTCGCTATGAACGGCTTTAACTTCAAGTATACCGAAAACGATCTTTACATTATGTATTATCAGCTCGTTTACGGCGATCAAATGAAGGAACAGCTCAAGCTCGAATGGGGTGAGTTCTATGACGAATATTATCAGACTTATAAGGTTGACGATGTTCTTGCAGGCATCTATCACGGCGGCGGAGAGGATTATTCCGCGGCAATCAACGAATATGCAAAGCTTGCCGTAGATAATCCCGAGCATCCCGAGCGCAGCGGTTGCGTTCCCGTAGACGCAAAGCTCGCAGAGATCCTTCAGGCTCTTATGAACAAGTATACTTTCGATGACGTCGATCATTCCTGGACAAAGGTATGCTACTATTATAAGTATATAGGAGCACCTACCAATCCCTAAAAGGTGACTATTATGAAAAATACCAAGTTATTAACGATACTTATCGTTTTGATGCTCTCATTGGCGCTCGTTTTCGTCTCTTGTGAAAAAACAGGCGACGAAACTACAGCTCCCGAGGTGACGAATGCTCCCGCAACGGATGCACCCACCGAGCCCGCAGAAGAGACGACAGCAGCTCCCGAAACTACTGCCGAAGAAGCTACCAAGGCTCCCGAAACCACAAAAGCAGAAGAAACAACTGAAGCTCCCCACACTCATTCCTTCGGCGCTTGGAATACAGTAAAGGCTGCAAGCTGCTCCGAGGAAGGTTCTGCTGAAAGAACCTGCTCTTGCGGAGCAAAGGAAACACAGGCTATCGCCAAGACCGCTCACCGCGACGGAGAGTGGGTCATCGATAAAGAAGCTACCGCAACCGCAGATGGCTCAAAGCATCTTGAATGCGCCGTTTGTAAGGCCACTCTCAAAACCGAGGTGATCCCCGCAACGCCTCACACTCCCGGCGAATGGATCGTGGATAAAGAGGCGACCTGCACGGAGAAGGGCGCAAGACACAGAGTCTGCACCAAGTGCGGCGAAACCACCGACACCGAGGAGATCTCCGCAAAGGGTCACAAGGAAGTTGCAGATAAAGCAAAGGATGCGACCTGCACCGAAAGCGGACTCACCGCAGGTTCTCATTGCTCGGTATGCAATACTGTCCTAAAGGCACAGGAGAGCATTCCCGCAAAGGGTCACACCGAAGAGATTAATGCATCTTGTGCTCCCACTTGTACCGCTTCGGGACTTACCGAGGGCAAGACCTGTAAGGTTTGCCGCGAAGTCCTCGTTGCACAGCAGACTGTGCCTGCAACGGGACATAAGGCAGGCGAATGGATCGTCGATAAGGAAGCGACCACTTCTTCCGCAGGATCAAAGCATCTTGCTTGCTCGGTTTGCGGTGAAACGATCAAAACAGAGCAGATCCCCATGATCGAGATCGTGAAAAAGGAATTCACAGTAACGGTCGTTGACGGATTTGGCGCTCCCATGTCCGGTGTCGAAGTATTCTTTATGAGCGGAGATAAGGAAGCCGCCAAGGCAACCACCGATAAGAGCGGAAAAGCTTCCGCGATGCTTGTTTCGGGTGACTACAAGGTCGTTGTTGAGTCTTCGGACGGTTCTTCCGCTTCGTATGACGTAAACGATGCTTCTCCCTCGATCGAGGTTCAGCTCGTTGCGCTTGCTCAGAATCCCGAAATGGTATATCCCGGTGCAACGGAAACCGATAAGGTCCTTGCCGGAGTTTACACCGTGTCCCTCGGCTCTGTCCGTGTCCCTGTTGAAAAAGGAAAGATCAGATATCTCTTCTTCATTCCCACAGAGGGCGCTATATATCATATCTATACCGATTCCGATAAGGTTGAGGTCGGCTACTATGGCGGCAGCTTCTTTGTCAGCCCCACCAATACCGGATTTGTTGATGAAAACGGTGTGCTTATCCACGAGTTCCTGCATAGCTCGGTTGGCAGCAAGGTAGTTCTTGGATTGACTTCGACTTCCGCATCTGTTGACGAATGCACCTTGACTATCGTGAAGGCTGCGGATATTGAGATCCAGGACGTTGAACGTCCTTGGGAACAGTTTGTCCCCACCCAGGTGCCTAAGGATAGAGTTGAAACTCCTGCAGGAACCATGAAATACGTTCCGATAGAGATCAATTTCTCAACAATGCAAGGCACGCAGAAGATTGAGGTAGTATATAACGAAAAAGACGGATACTATCACCTTCATACTGCAGACGGACCTGTTCTTTATGTAAAAATAACACAGTCTACACAATATCTTGATCCTTTGTCAACTATCGTTCAGCTTACTAACATTGGTAAGTATTTCTATGACGAAAACGGAAACCTTGTCAAGAAGGAATCCTATGTTGATGCGATATTCATTGATCCTTATCTTTATCCGGATAATAAGAATCCTTATTATTCAGCGGTAGCGGATAAGAAGTACGGTGTAGTTCCGCTGAACGAGGAGCTTATCTATATTCTCAAAAACGTGGGTGAGGATGATTGGTATAAGAAGAACTCTCCCGACTATATCTTTGATAACTCCACTATTCCCGCAGACGTTATTCCTCAGAACGCTTGGCTCTTTGCCTGCGTATATTTCGAATAAAACAAAAGAACTCCGATGCCTCGGCATCGGAGTTTTTCTTGATTTATATGGTCGCAATAACTTCACAATACATATAAAGCGATCCAAGACAGACAAGAGCAGAATCGTTGCTCTTAGCGTATGCCTTGGCATCATCAAGCGCATCCGAAACGGATGCATAGGAGCTTGCGGTAATGCCAACTCCTTCAAGGACTTTGGCGTACTCCTCTGCGGGAAGCGCGCGCGGATTCTGCGGAGTGATAGTGAACGCGCGGTCGGAGATCTCGGAGAATTTTTTTGCGATATAATTGTAATCCTTGTCCTTCATAACACCCGTGAGGATGCAGACCTTTCGGTTGCCGAAATATCGCTTGATGCTTTGGACAGCAGTCTCAATACCCTCGGGATTGTGAGCACCGTCAAAGATTATCAGCGGATCGCGCGAGATGATCTCGAACCGCGCCGGCCAGCGCGCCGCAAGAAGCCCCGCACGGACGGCTTCCTCGGAAACGGTAAATCCATTGCTCTTTAGTATTTCAACGGCGCAGAGGACGTTTGCCGCATTCCAAGGCTGATAAAGACCGAGGAGAGGGAGCTGTATTTCTTTATAATTAAGATAATTGAACGTGCTTCCCGAAAGATCGGACGATATGATCTCAAGTTCCGATTTGTCGGCGAAGTGATAATCGGCATTTTTCTCTGCCGCTTTTGCTTTGATGACTTCCTCGACGGATTTCGAATTGCCTCCAAAGAGCACAGAGCCGTTTTCCTTGATTATCCCTGCCTTTTCAGCCGCGATCTTTTCAACGGTATCGCCAAGAAAAGCCGTGTGGTCAAGCGAGATCCCCGTGATGACGGAGAGCAGGGAAGAAGTGATGATATTCGTCGAATCGAGCCTGCCGCCCATTCCCGCCTCGAGGATAACAACGTCGCATTTCTTACGCTTGAAGAATTCAAAGCCGATGGCGGTGATAAGCTCAAATTCGGTCGGTTTATCCTCCATCGAGTCGGCGAAGGGCTTGACGTATTCGGTTATCTCGGCAAGCTCGTTGTCGGCAATATTTTCACCGCAAAACTGCATTCTCTCGTTGAAGACTTTGATGTAGGGCGAGGTGAAAAGTCCCGTTTTATATCCCGCGTGGCGGAGCACGGAATCGAGCATCGAGCAGAACGAGCCCTTGCCGTTCGTTCCCGCAACGTGGACGAATTTCAGATCATTCTGCGGGTTTCCGAGCTTTTCGCAAAGCGCCGAGATGCGCTCAAGTCCGGGTTTTGTGAAGGTCCAGCAGATAGAATGGATGTATTCAAGTGCTTCGGTGTAATTCATTTTGTCACCTCGTATATTTCGTGAATGCCTTGTGCCTGAAAATGAGGCAAAGGAAGAAGCTTTCGATTGCGATTATCAGCGCGTAAGTCGGAAGCCTGTATAATAGCAACATACCGTAAGACATATTATAATAGGCATATATGCCGAAAGTCTTAACGATCAACGAACCGACTGCGTGCGCGGCAAGAACAGACAGAATGATTCTGAATGTGCTTTTTTTCTTAATGACATAATTGGAAACGATACCGCTGACCGCTCCGACAAGTGCCGCGCCGAGGGTCACTATCGGCGAGATGGCAAAGCTTTGCGTCGAAAGGAAGTAGCTCACCATATCCGAAACGATTCCTGTTACAGCTCCGACTATGGGACCGAAGAGGATACCCGACATGATGATCGGAAAGTTTTCAAAGGTCACTCTGAAAAGCCCGTTCCCGAAGTTGAGAAAATTCTTGCAAAAGATGCCGATGACAACGCTCAGCGCACCGAGCATTGCGGCGGTCGTCAGGACTTTGACGTTGCGAAGTCCGTTTTTTTGATTTTTTGACATAATAAAAACCTCCCTTCGCAAACAGTTTGACTGTGCGGCGGGAGGAAACAAAAATATTTCCCGTAGCAACAGCGGGATGCGGATCACCCAAGCGAGCTTTTTTTGTATTAGCTCTTATCCCACACGGCAACTCCCCGTCCATGTGTATTTTAACGCAGGTTTTCCTACTCTGTTCACAATAGTAATATTATATACCTTTTTTTGCGAATTTGCAATACCTTTCCCGAAAAAACTTGACAAAAATCGCGGAATGTGCTATAATATGGCGCGGTGAGTTCGAAACCATCCTCACCTAAAACAAAACTACGGAGAATAGCAATGAAAAACAAAAACCACACCCGCCGTCTGTGCGAGACGGCACTCATCGCAGCCATTTACGTAATTCTGACCTTTGTCAGCGCTGCTTTCGGACTCAGCAGCGGAGCGATCCAATTAAGGCTTTCCGAGGCACTTTGCGTTCTGGCTATCTTCACCCCCGCGGCAGTTCCCGGTGTAGCCCTCGGATGCTTCACGGCAAATCTGCTCACAGGTTGTGCACTTTGGGACATCGTGTTCGGAACACTTGCAAGCCTCATCGGAATGCTCGGATGCAGAGCAATGAAGAAGTTCCCCTACCTTGCCCCCGCACCATACGCACTCGCCAATATGATAGTGATCCCCTTTGTGGTCAAGCTCGTTTACGGCGCACCCGACGCACTCTACTTCATCTTCCTGACCGTCGGCATCGGCGAGATCATTTCGGTCTTTGCGGTAGGAATCCCGCTTTACCTGGTGCTGAAAAAGCATAGTAATACAATCTTCAAATAATAGAAATGCAGATCCCTTGGTTTCGGGATCTGCATTTTAATTTTATAATTCTCTCTTTCTGTAGAATACGATCGAAAGAAACCACGAGAGGGCGAATATTGCTACGCAGAGAACACAAGTAGTCGGCACAGAACTCAAAAGGTCAACGTTGGATGGAATGTCATTGTTAAATGCTTTAGCTAACACGGTGCCTCCCATAGATATGATTATAGCTACAAATATTAAGGATAATCTACCTTTTTCCGCGCCGGATTTGAACATAAATGGAAGGGTAAATGCCGGAGGAATCAGCGACATAGTCAGCAAGGACAACGTAAACGTGCTGAATTCAGCTATTTCAAATGCGCCGCCGGAAACCATCATTGCAGCTTGTGCACAGCTGATGAGAATAAATATTGCTCCTTGAATAATTAGCGTAATAATGTATTTTCCGTTTACGATTTGCGCACGTGTATAGGGGAGTGCTTCACTGTATTGGTACCAGCGACTGCGCTCATCGTAAGCCAAGAGACTATAAGGGATAAGTCCCGTAATCATAGGGCTATAAAAAGCAAAGAAGAGAAGATCTTGTGTTGTGAACGATAACACTGCGAGAATGATAGCGAGTATAATATTTCTTTTGCAGTCTTTGACCGTCATATAGAGGTCTTTGATAATAAGTCCCTTCATTTATTTTGCCTCCTTTACCATAAACAGAAACAGTTCTTCGATCGTTATCGGGCTGATCTTGAAATCCTCGGGAATGCTCTCGCGAAGAACGATAGCCTCGATGCCGTAAGGTGTAACTTTAGTATGTTTAATTGATGCTGCGTCAAGTGCCGAGATCAATTCGGGGGTACAATGAACGATTCCGTATTTTGAAAGAAGCACGTCCTTTTCCTCGCAGAGAAGCAGCTTGCCCTTATGCAAAAACGCGATGTAATCGCAAAGCTTTTCAAGATCGCTGACGATGTGCGAGGAGATAAGGATCGAATGATTTTCGTCCCTTGTGAAGTCGTAAAACATTTCAACTACCTCGTCGCGCGCAACGGGATCGAGTCCGCTCGTTGCTTCGTCGAGAAGAAGCAACTTTGCTCCGTGAGACATAGCGATGGCAATACCGAGCTTCATTCTCATTCCGCGCGAGAAATGCCTGTATTGCTTGTTTTCCGGCAGAGAAAACTTGGTCAGCAGTCGTTTGTATTCATCCTGATCCCAGTTTTTGAAGGTGTTTTTCATTATTTTGCCGATCTGCTTAGCGGTAAGCAATTCGGGGAGACCGACGTAGTCCATAACCACACCGACATCTTCCTTGAGAAGCATGATATTCTTTTCATTGTCCTCACCGAGAATTTTTATACTTCCGCTGTCCTTGTGAAGCATATCGAGTATCAGCTTGATCGTTGTACTTTTGCCCGCGCCGTTTTCGCCGATAAGCCCCATAATACATCCGCTCGGAAGCGTCAGGCTCAAATTGTCAAGACGGAAATCCTTAAAGGATTTGGTCAGATTTCTTATTTCAAGTGCATTCATTCTTTTTCCTCCATAATGAATGTTATCATTTCGATGATATCGTTGCGGCTCAGGTTGCAGGATGAAGCAAGCGAGGCAATATCTTCGATATGCTTTTCAATTTTTTTGAGATTTTCTTCGCGAAGGATCTCGGTGTTCTTCGGGGCAACATAGCAACCCTTTCCGGGAAGAGTGTAGATGAAGCCTTCCTGTTCGAGTTCTTCGTAGGCGTGCTTGGTCGTGATAAAGCTGATGCGCAGGTCTTTGGCAAGCCCCCGTATCGATGGGAGCATATCGTTTTCCTTCAGCTCTCCGCTGATGATTTGGTTTTTTATCTGTGAATAGATCTGATTGTAGATCGGTTCACCGCTCTTTGTGTCTATAAGAATTGTCACGTCATCACCTCTGTTACAACTGTATATATACATTATACACAGTCATAACGCGTTTGTCAATAGGTTTTTGAAAAAAAGAAGACGGAAAACCGAAATTTTCCGTCTTTTTTGATATTTGAGTTAAAAAACGACCCTTTCCGCCTTCACGCACTTGTTTCCCGCAAGGGTAAACAGCGCGCCGTGGGCGGTGACTTTGCCGTCGGCGACTCTGTATCGCTGAGGCATAGCTGTTGTAAAGCCTTTGATTATGCAATCCGTCGCAACGCCGAGGATGCTTATGTCGGGGCCGGTCATACCGATGTCGGTTATGTACCCCGTGCCGCGGGGAAGTACCTGCTCGTCGGCGGTTGCAACGTGCGTATGCGTGCCGAATACGATCGACGCGCGTCCGTCAAGATAATATCCCATCGCAAGCTTTTCGCTTGTTGCTTCGGCGTGAAAATCGAGGACCGCGATGTCGTAGTTGCCCGCTTCGCGCTTGAGTATCGAATCTGCAACCTCAAAGGGAGACGCGAGCGACACTTTCATTGAAACGTTGCCCTGAAGATTCATCACGAGAACTCTCGCGCCGCCCGCATTTACGATAACATGCCCGTGTCCCGGTGCGCTTCCGGGAAAATTGGCGGGGCGGAGGATGTATTTTTCGTCATCGAGATAGGAATAGATGTCATATCTGCCAAAGGCGTGGTTGCCCGTCGTTATGACGTCCGCGCCCGCGTAAAAGATGTCTTCGGCATCATTCTGACCGATGCCGTGTATCTCCGCGGCGTTTTCACCGTTGACGATGACAAGATCGGCGCCGAGGTTGTTCTTTATTTTTCTGAGATTCGCGCGCAGATAGGCAACGCCTGTCTGCCCGACGATATCTCCGATTGCAAGTATCTTCATTATTCCACTGCTTTCTTGAGCCATTTGCCTGCCGCTTTGGAAACAATAATATAAATGATCGCTCCGAGCGCGCTTTGTGCTATGTTGAAGGGAAGTCCCGCCAGCGCGGCGATTCCGCTTTCGTATACAAAGATCGCCTCAAAAGCCCAATAACCGACTGCGCAAAGTATTATCGATGCTGCAAGCGCAATGATATTGTGCCACGACAGCATGGGCTTCTTTCGAGAGAAGAAAAGGACTGTCAGAATTCTGATAATGACGGTGATGGGTATGTAGATCGCATATCCTGCGCAAAGGTCAGCGAGTCCAACGCCTACCGCTGATGCAACCATTGCATAGGGGAGGGGAAGAAGCGCGGACGCGAGAAATACGATCCCGTCGCCGATATGAACGTACCCGACGGGGAGCGGTACCTTTACAAGAAAGGTTGCGACAAAGACGAGCGCGGCAAACATTGCGCTGATGCAGATGAGTTTGATGTGTTTGTGCGATGCGGTGTGTTTCATTTTTGGCAAATAAGTTCCTTTACTGAAAGAATGATTTCGTTTTCATAGCCCGAGCAAAGTGCGGCAAGCGCATCCCGGGTGCCGTTGTAGATAACGGTTGTGAGGGCGTCGCTTCCCTCAAAAGCCTTGTTGCCAATGGATGAAAGTGTCGAAGGAAGAGATATCTTGGCAAGCTTTTCGCAGGAAGCAATCGCTCTTGCGCCGATGATCTCAAACCCTTCGGGGAAAATTATCTCGCGAAGCTCGTTGCAGTTTCGGAATGAAGCCGAGCCGATCTCCTTGAGCTTTGCCGAAAGAGCGATGCTCTCAAGCGCCACGCAATCCTCGAAAGCCTTTTCGCCGATGAATTCGACGGAATCGGGAAGTGTGATAGATTTGAGCGAAGAGCAAGCAAAGAAGCCCTGCGCCTCGATGCGCTTGATCGAGGGTGGCAGAATGATGCTCTCGAAGGGAGCGTAGAAGAAGCCCTTGTCTGCAACAGCCATAACGAGCATATTGTCGAAAACGTCGGGAACGATGATCTCACCTGCGCCCTTGTATTTCTTTTCAACGAAGCTTATGGCCCCGTTTTCATCGATCTTGAACCAGGGCATTGATGTGGACGTACCGATGATAACATCATCGCGTCCCGCAAGCTTTTGCGCATTCTTTGTGATGCAGGTCGATGCGATAGCGGCGGCATCCTTGTAGTCGCCAAGGCTCAGATATACCTCGTATGCGTCAAGATACTCCTCTGCGGCGTAAAGCTCGTTCGCGCTTTCGTATATGCGCGCGGGCTCCCATACGTTTCGTTCGAGAAGCACAAGGGCAACGATAGCGCCTGCAAGCAAAAGCACGGCAAGAGCGATCAAGGCGATCTTGACCATCCTTGCGCGCTTGCGCTTTTTGTATTCTTCAATACGCCTCTCGGTTGCCTTTTCCTGATAGAGCTTTTGGCGTTCGGCACTTGTAAGGTGTCTTTTTTCTTCTTGATTTACGTTGTTTTGTTCGGACATATTTTATTTGGTTTCTTCCTTGGGGATGTATTGCGTGGTAGGTTTGGAGGGGAGAACGGGAAGTGCCTTGAGGTTGCAGTCGACGTAGATCGGGCAATGGTCGGAGACGTCAAGTGCATCCTGCTCGAGAACTACGCGGTATTCCTTGACGTCGAAGCCCTCGTGACCGAAGAGGAAGATATGGTCGATCGAGGTGAGCTGCGAGCCCTTGGGTGCGGGACCGCCCTCGTATTCGCCGCTCTCGGGATTGTAAACGGCATAGGGATGGTGTGTGCCTGTGAGATGCGAATATTCGGTTGCGCAGACACGTGTGTCAAGTCCGCCCCATTCGTATGCTCGGCGGTAGGGAAGCGAGCCGATGCGGCAGTTCCAGTCGCCCATCGCAACAACGGGGACGTTGTACTTGTACTTCATATAATTTACGTAGGTCATCATTTGGTCAACGTCGCCAACGCGTGCAAGATCGGATTCGGGACCGCCCTGCCACCAGAAATGGGTAGAAATAGCGCCAAACTGCATTCCGTCGCTCTTGCGGCGAAGAACTGCCCATGCAAGGCTCTTGGTCTTGTGGTTGTTAAGACCGGTGAAAAGATGCCAGCCGTGATCGATAACGTCAAACATACCCTTGCGGATGAGAAGGGGAGTGTTGTCGGTAAAGCCCTCGGCTTCCTTATGTGTGAGAAGCTCATATTCGGGCGCAAGAAGTTCAACGATGCGCGATTCATAGAGATTCGGTGTCATCTCCTGAAGTCCGAGAACGTCGGGCAGATAGCGCATATAAATATCGCGCATATGAAGGTCGCGGTTGTAAACGGGACCGCACCAAATGTTATGGGACATAATTCTGAGTTCGGTTTTCTTTGAGTAATCCATGTCGGAACCTCCGTAGATTTTATTATTATATAATTATACTATTTTTACGTGCTCTTGGCAAGAGCTTTTTGCAAATTTATTCTTTACTTTTGTCGTGAATGACCGAAAGTTTCATACTTGTGTATTCAACGCGGACGCCGCAGACCTCGATCGAATACTCGATGGTCATCTTTCCCGATTTCAAAAGACGGTTTTCAAGAAGATCGGTTCGCGTTGTGAATTCAACTCTCTCGCCGTTCGCGGCTTTGCTGATACATCTGTGCCTCTTGCCTTCTTCAAGAAACACAGTCACAGGCTCTTGAAATGTGGTTTCTCCGCGGCGGAAGGAGATGAGATCCGGCTCGGACTTTGAAAACGAGATCTCGTTTTCTCTGTTATTCGTCGATCTGAATAGAAGTGTTATGCGTCCGTCCTTGCCTGATGAAAGCGTGCCCTCGGATATGACCTTGGTGCTTGAACCGAATATTGTTGAAAGCAACTTTTCTGCCACCGTGTCGTTCCCGGGCTTGAAAACGTCCTGCTTTATTTCTGCGTTAACAATAACGTCGTAATGCATTTTTTACCTCATTGCTTCGTTTTTTGTTGGGGAATAATATTTTTGAGGTGATGAAGATCAAAAAGATTTGTTTTATATTTGCTTGGGTTTCAGTCTTGTTTTTAATATGCCCCGTGTCGGCTGAAAGTGAAGAGGTGCTTCTTCTTGCATCTGCCGCAGAAGCTGTGGCGGGTGGGGAGAGCTACACCGTTATGGCGGCGTTTTCATCCGTTATGCTCAACCGTGTGCGGGATGAAGATTACCCCTCAAGCCTGGCCGCAGTAATTTCGGATGCAGGGGTCGATATATCCGCAGTCGAAGCGTCTGAGAGAGCGATACGCGCCGCAAGGGATGCGCTTGGCGGCTTTGACCCAACGGGAGGAGCTCTGCACTATTCCAGAGAAGAAAAAGAACTTCCGGAGATCCTGCTTGGAGTACCCGGCTGGAGCTTCTATTGAAATTATACCGCATAATCGGGCAATAGTCAAGAAAATTTCGTGATATTTTCTTGACTTTTTGCTATTTTCGGTATATAATTATATAGATAATTATTTTTATTAAGAGGTAGAACAATGGATCTTAAAAATCTTCTTAAATCACTTGAAAACTGCCCCTGCGGCAGAGAGCACACCTTTGACACCAAGGTCGTTGAGATATACAGCGGTCTGACCAAGGACACGGGCAAGATCCTGCTTGACGCGGGCTTCCCGACCAACATCCTTCTTGTTGCCGACGAGAACACTCTCGGCGTTGCAAATGCGGAGGGACTCTCTGATTCTCTCGCGGCTTCGGGCTTCAACGTAAAGAAGCTTATCTATAAGAATATGATGTACGCTCGCATCGAGCAGGTTCGTGAGGTCGAGGCTCTGCTTGATGACGTTGACGGCGTTATCTCCTGCGGCACAGGCTCGCTCAACGACATCTGCCGTGTTGCGTCCTTCGAAAAGGACAAGAAGTTCTGTATCTTCGCAACCGCCCCCTCGATGGACGGCTTCGCATCCGATACCGCTCCCATTATCGAAAACAACTTCAAGGTTTCCTGGTTCGTTCGTCAGCCCATGGTCATCCTTGCAGACACCAAGATCCTTTCAAACGCTCCCACCGAGCTCAAGGCAGCGGGCTTTGGCGATATGGTAGCAAAGTACATAGGCATCGTTGACTGGAGAATTTCCCATATCCTCACCGGCGAGTATTACTGCCCCGCAATCGCAGACCTCACCATGACCGCAGTCAAGAAGATGGTCGCCCTTGCAGATAAGGTTACCGGCAACGACGAAGAGGCTGCAGGCGCAATTATGGAAGCTCTCGTCCTTTCGGGACTTGCAATGAAGCTCGCTCTCTGCTCAAGACCCGCATCGGGCGCAGAGCACGTTGTTTCCCACTATTGGGAGTGCTACAAGCTCGCCCGCGGCATCTGGCCCGAGTTCCACGGCAAGAAGGTCGGCGTTGCTACCCTCATCATCAACAAGATCTACCGCAATATCGCAGACCGCGTCGAGGAGATCAACCCCACCAAGGATGAGCCCGATTGGAACGAGGTCTACAAGCACTTCTCGGCTGAGCAGATCCCCGAGGTTGAAAAGCTCAACAACCCCAGCATTATGGATAAGATCGACGCCGCTGACCTCAAGGCTAAATGGCCCGAGATCCGCGAGATCATCCGCGAGGTCCTTCCCGAGAACGACAAGCTCCTCGATCTTATGAAGATTGCAGGCTGTGCAACCACTCCCGAGGAGATCAACGTCTCCCCCGAGCTCTTCGCCGAGGGTATCTACTACCACGGATATATGAGATACCGCATCCTTCTTACCAGAATGATGCCCATGATCGGTATCGATCCTATGCAGTATCTTGACTAATTGATTTTAGCGGAAAATTTGCCGCAGACATCTTGTCTGCGGCAAATTCTATAAGGAGGTGAGTTCTTGAAAAACGAAAAGCTTATGTCGCTTGCTGCTGCATTCGGCTGGTTCGGTGCCTATCTATTTATCAGCATAATTGCCGTGCATCTGCCCGAGGGCGTTGACTGCGCGGTGACCATTCTCGCTCTTTGGGGACTCATCCTCGTTTGTGCAAGAAGCTTTGAAGATAAAAAGACCATCCCCGAAATGCTCGCTCACGGCGGCATACGGAAGGTTAAAGTATCTGTCTTGCTATTTGCTTTTTTTGCAGGCGCGGGACTGAATCTCGCATATAGCGGACTTCTTCCTTTGCTTCCGATTCCGGAGGAAATAGTAGAATCATACATCGACGCCTCGGCAAAATACGAAGAACCTTCAAACGCCCTAATGTTCAAGGCAGTTTTCCTCGTTCCCGTGCTTGAAGAAACGGTATTCCGAGGACTCCTCGGCGACAGAATATCGCGTTTTGCACCAAAATGGATAGCCATTCCTGCTGCCTCGCTGATCTTCGCCGTAATGCACGGTGATCTTCTGTGGTGCGCGTATGCATTCATTTCGGGTATCGTTCTGACTTGGATGTATTTCAGATGCAAGTCGATTTTGCCCTGTATCTCCTTCCACCTTGCATTTAATGCCGCAAATTATCTATGGGCGAAGATACTTCACCTGCCCGACGAGGTGTGGGCGTATGCGGTGAGCCTGATCATCGGAATATTGCTGTGTCTTACCGGATTGATTTTGACGACAAAGAACTCCGACTCGAAATGAGCCGGAGTTCTTTGTCGTTTATGCCAACTCAACAAACGCGCAAACGGGATTGTGGTCGGATATGTAAAGACCGTCGGCGGGGGTGTCGGTTACGACGTAAGACTTCGAAATGTCGCAGGGAAGATCGGTGAAGATATAGTCGATCTTCGGTGCTTTTTCGGGAGAATATCTGCCGAAGCCGTGGAATGTGCCGCCGAGAGAAGCGGTTGCGTCGATGACGGGCTTGCCGTTGATCGCGTAAGCGGTGAATGCCTCGATCTCGGGAGTGCCGGGATGAGCGTTCATATCGCCTGTAATAATGCAGGGGAGCTTACGCTCGGAAAGGTATCTGACAACGTCGAGCGCGCCGAGCTTTCTTGCCTCCGAGCCCTTGTGGTCGAGGTGTGTATTGAGGAAGATGAATATCTCATCGGAATCCTTGTGCTTAAGAGTAGCGGCGGTATACACACGAGGACATCCGCTCTGGTCAGCCGCGTAGCGAGAGCCGGGTACAAGAGGAGTAGCCGAGAGCCAGCGGGTCTCGAGTGCAATCAGCTCAAAATCATCGCGCTTGAATGCGATGCAGGTAGACTCGCCGCGGTAATCCGCGCTGCGTCCGCATCCGACTACGGTGTATCCGAGGGGTGAAAGCTCGTCGCCGAGCCATTTCTTCATCACGGAAGCCGCCTCCTGGAAACCGATGAGGTCGGGAGCGTTTTCCTTGATAGTGTCAAGAATTCTGCCCTTGCGGTTGTGGAAAATGTTGTTGCCGTCAACCTCGGCAATAACGCGGAGATTAAAGGTGCAAACTTTAAGTGTGGTGCTCATTTTTAAGCCTCCTGTATGTTTTTCATTTGTGTTTTTTGCAATTACGGTAAATAAGTATTCCTACTGTGGCACCAATGATTATGCCGAGTGCGAGAGCGATCACCCATCCGCCTTCTTCCATCATAAAGAAGAATTCGTCAACGGGTGAGAAGACTACGTCGAGTGAGAAAAAAGGCAATTTCATTTTGAATTCTCCTTGTCTTTCTTTTTCTTGGTGAAAAATACAATTCCAATAATCGCGCTGATCACCAGAAGCGCGGCAAGCGCAATCACCCATCCCAAGTGTACCAAATACACCATAAATATATCGAAGGGTGAAACTGCTGCATCAAGTACGAAAAAATTATACATTAATAATCCCTCCAAGTCTCTCTTTTCTTATCTTCGAGTCTTTGGCGAGTCTCTTTTTCTTTGCGCCTTTTGATCGATTTAAGGAGAATAGATGTTGCTATTATGCCGCAAATAACGATTACGATAAATGCAGCGATCAGTATCCAGATCGTTGTGTCGGATAGCGGTGTGCTCGGTGGTTTGGGGGTTGGGTCGATCGGCTGAATCGAAAAAACAGGTTCTAATCTTGCAAACCAATAATTCATATTTTGCCTCCTAAATCAGTGAGAGTATTGCAGAACCCAATATCAGAGAAGCTGCATTGATTACCGTTGAAATAAGAATCGACTTTTTTGGCGAGAGATCACAAAGAAAACCTATGAGAAGACCTTCCCCTAAAAATACGGCTATTTCTCCGAGAATAACAACTATTAAGTAGACCGCGTAGTTTGGTGTAAGTGTAAAAATAATCATCAAAGCCGCATTGAGCGCGGGATTGGTCAGAAGATTTATAAGTATCAGCGGGATGATCGAATTCTTCCTTCGTATGATCCACGCACCAAGCGGAACCTCAAGCACCAAAGTCAGCGCTAATGCTGAAAATAGAGTGTAAATTGCTTTCATCTTCGGTCACGGATGTCGTCTGTGGTAAGAAATATACAAACTGCGGCAATAAGAGAGAGAAGAGGAATAAGTATTACCGAAAGATTCGTTTCAATGGGGAACAGAGTGTTGATAAAGTATCCGATAAAGAGTGAAACTGTCGTCAAACCGAACACAAAGCCCTCGTGTCCCGGTAGCTTTCGGGCTGCACCGACAAGTGTGATAGGCATTGCAATATTAAAGAAAAATGTTGCACCGAGGAAGAAAATCATCGATTCTGCACCTATAAAATAAAGCGGAACGCATAGCAAAAGCGAAGCAGAGCCGACTCTCCTTGCCCCGAAGAGATCGGACAAAATACCGCCGAGAAATTTTCCTGCAAATGCCGCCGCTGAAATTATGAGAGGGATCAACGGGGCTTTTGATTCTGGGCGCGTGGCAGCAAATCCCGCATAGGAGCGGATGACAACTGCAAAAAGCAGAACCGAAAGCGCCGGAACGGAAGCGGAAAGAATGATCTTTGAGGCAGGTCGAAGCTGTTCTTCCTGCGTGATCTTCGGAAGAGGAATAAACTTCCTTTCGCCCTCGCAATAGATCATAACTGCACAGGCGGCAAATATCAAGCAAGCGGAATAATGGATGGGCGAGAGCAGAAGCTTCTCACCGAGTATACAGCCGAGCGCTATGCCGAGCGATCCCGACGAAACGAATATTCCTGCTCGGGTAAATCCTCGGTCCGTGGTTAGTGCATCAATTCCGCCTCCTACGTGGAAACAAGCATTTCCAAGCCCAACAAGACAAACGGTCAACGCAGGCATCTCGCCGCCGATCATAACGCCAACGGCTGTAGAAACTATGCCGACGACCGCAAAGATCCTACCGTTTGACTTCACTATATCAGCAAAGGCGCCGAAAAGATGTTGTGTCGCAAAGGCTAACATATTATAAAGTACAAATAAGACAGCTACCTCTGCCGAGTCGATATCGCCCGAGGCATACATTGCATATAGCGCGTATCCGCAGGAAAGATCAACGAGGAAATGTGATATTGTATAGGTGATCAAAGAATTTTCTTTCATTCTTTATCCCCGTTGCTTTTTTCCGCAGAAGAAGTTCTGACCGATGAAAGCGAGATCAGAAACGCCACAAACGATGCAACTGCGAGCAGTCCCGATACGATCAGGAGTGCGAGGGTGATCTCCTCTCCGCCGGGAACGGAAGACGCTTCGGGTGCCGCATCCTGATATGTGATTTGGGTTTCGGCTCCGTCTTTGGTCGCACTTTCGGTCACTTCTTCTGCCGGAGCTTGCATTTCTGCCTCGGTTTCGGGTGTCATCGTTTCGGGAATCATCGTTTCGGGCTGTGCGGTTTCGGCAACCGACATTGATTCTTCAAAAGTGTTTTCGGGTATCGGTATTGTATCGATAGGAGCAACCTCCGGAGCAGGATCTTGAGCGGAAGCAGACGTCTGTTCCGCCTCAATATTTTCATCGGTAGACTGAGATAATGCGGAATCTGATTTGTTGCATTCCTCGACTATGGTATCCTCAAGTGAATATTGAGGATCATTTGGCAGTCCCTCACCACCCGTGCCCGAACGCCACATTGGGATCAATGTGATTGCGAGCGTTGCGGAAAGGCAAAGCATAACGCAAGCAACGGAAATTGCCGCACCGCGGAAAAAAGCAGCCTTGCGCCTCGGCTTTTTCTTCGGCTCCGATTCGATCGATGCCATTATGCGCGAATGAAGTCCTTCGGGCATTTCTTCCTCTGCCGATCGGATCGCTTCCTTGAGCGCACGAAGCTCCTCAAACTCTTTGCGGCAATCTTCGCACTCGGCAATATGCGCCTCAAACTCGCGCATTTCTGCCGCGGTCAGCTCGCCTTCTATATATTCATCCGCCATCAAGCGGAATTTTTTGCATGAAGGAGTTTTTTCCATAGCTTTTCCTTTCGTAAGATTTGTTTTCATATATAAAGACGTGGATTTTTATAAAAAGTTCCGTATTTTTCGAAAATTAAAAAATATTTTTTGATAAGATTATTTTCCGCAATCGCTCCCGCGCGCGGAACAGCTTGGATTTCAGCGTTCCTTCCGTGAGTCCAAGCATCTCGGCGATCTCGGCGTATGAAAGACCTTCAATATCGCGCAGAACGATTATCTCTCTTGCCGCCGCCGGTAGTTCCTCGATAGATCGACGAACCACTTCTTTTTCGATCTTGCGAAGATACGATTCATCGGGGCGCGAATCGGGCGAATCATCTGCAATATCGATCTCAAATTCACCCTCCGCATCAAGGATGACGGTATCTATCTCGTCCCGCTTCGAATTTTTGCGGATAAGATCAAGCGCAAGATTCCGCGCCGTTCGCAGTATGTATAATTTGAGCGAGCTTTCAAGCTTTATTTCACTTGCGGCCCGCCAAAGCCGCAGGTAGGTCTCCTGCGTGACGTCTTCGGCGTCTTCCTTCTTCTTGACGATCGAGAGCGCAAGGTTGTAGACAGCGCGCTCGGTCTGCAGAACTATCTGCTCAAAGGCTCTGCCGTCGCCCTTTTTGGCAAGCAGAAACAGATCTTCAAGCTTCATATTTTCATATTTCAAGCGACGGCACCTCCTTTATAAGTTATTCTGTTTCGTTCGCCTCCGCAAACGCACGGACGAGCGCATCGTGCGCTTCCGCATATGTCATTGAGTTCATAAAATCAAATCTCGCACGTGTCGCACCGCGTATCCCGTGGAAATAATGTGACACGACTACCTTTGCCTCTGCAAGTCCGCGCCGCTCACCCTTGTGCGCGATTGCCATATCTAGATGGCGCTCGGCGATTGCCTGCACTTCCTCGTGAGAGGGATAGGTGAAATCTCTGCCCTCAAGCAAATCCGCGATCTGACCGAAAAGCCAGGGATTGCCCATCGCGCCGCGCGCAAGAGCAAAACCGTCACATCCGGTTTCAGCCTTCATTTTCATTGCCTGCTTCGCGGAAAAGAGGTCGCCGTTGCCAATGACGGGCACGCGGACGGCACTTTTGACCTCTCCGATTATCGAAAGATCGACTCCGGGCGAATAAAACTGATCGCGCGTTCTTCCGTGAACGCAGATCGCGACCGCTCCCGCACTTTCTGCGGCAAGAGCGCACTCGACGGCATTTTTGCTTTCCTTGCTCCATCCCGCGCGGATCTTGACCGTAACGGGCAGGGAAGAGGCTTTGACAACAGCCTCTGTGATCCGGTGAATAAGCTCGGGGTTCTTCATCAGCGCGCTTCCGTCACCGCTCTGAACGACCTTCTTTACGGGACAGCCCATATTGATGTCGATCGCATCGGGACGCGCACCCTCAAATCCTCGGTATGCGCTGTTCGAGATAAGCCGCGCCGCCTCTGCCATAAATTCGGGCTCCGAACCGAAGATCTGAACGGCGGTCGGTATCGTGCCTTCCTCAATGTTGCAGAGAGTTGCAGTCTTGACGGGCACGCTTGCGCGCGATGCCTGTTCATAAACGATCGCCTTCGCCGACACCATTTCGCTGACGGCATATTCGCATCCGAATTCTCCGCAGATGTGCCGCATAGTGCGGTCGGTCACTCCCGCCATCGGGGCAAGAAGAAGCCCATAAGGCAGGTTTGTGTTTCCTATTTTCATTCCTTTTCGTTGTAAGCAAGCGAGAGTCTGCAGGCGATGGTATGGATGGCAGCCGCGGTCTTTTCGTCGATTCCGAGCTTGGTGTGAGGCTCATCGCCCTCGTTTACTCGAAGCGCACGGCGGCGCTCGGTGATCGCGTAGAAGATCGAAGCCGCGGCAAGATAGGAGCCTGTGGGAGTTGCGTGGTTGCCGTCCTCACGGTAAAGCTCGGGAGCTGGACGGCGGCGAAGAACTGTCTGCCAGATCTCGCCCGCGGGAGCAACGCGACCGTTCATATACTTTGCAAGCTCAACGTTTGCCTCGGTCAGCGCGGGCTGCTCCTTCTTTTTGCCCTTGTTCGACCAGACCATATAAAGGATGGGAGTCGAATCGGTCTTGGAGATCCATTCGTTATATATTTTCTTTCCGTTTTCAAGATAAGATTCGGGATCGAAATTCGACGCCCTGCTCTGCAAAACTATATAATCGTAGCCTCCGTAGAGAATGTTGAAGCGGGTCTGCTTTTGCTCATAGTGCCAGTCGAGGCACTTACCGCCCTGGGTGAGCATAGTGACCTCCGCATCAAGCCCTGCCGCCGCAAAGATATCCTTTGCGATCGCGGGCATATCGTTGTAATAGGTGTGACTGTTGCCGATAAAGAGTATTTTGATCTTAGACATGATTTTATTTCCTTTGTGTGATTTATTTGCAAGTTTGGTGCACTTAAAGCCTATAAATGCTATTAATATAATACCACATTATGAGCTTCAAGTCAAGGGAATGAAGAAAAAATCCGCCCCTTAAAGGAGCGGAAATGTTATTTTATCAATGGATCGTAAGGCAGATCATTCTCACAAAACGTGCAGGTCTTGGTGCCGAGGGGGTGAAGCGCGCCGCAAAGAGGGCAGATGACGCTTACGGATTCGTATTTCTGTTCGGTATCGTTACGCGGGAATCGGCAGGTGTATTTCGCGCCCTTGATGTGATAAACTCGGTCACCTTCGCGGTAGGGTATCTTTTTTGACAGAGCTCCCGAAAGCATTTCTTCGTGCACGGTGGTCGTGCCGTCATCGCATTCAACGGTCATTTCGACGAACAGCCTTGTTTCCATTCGTCGCTCGAATGCGCTGATCTTGTGAATCCTGCAATCTGCTTTATAATGAACGATCTTTCCCGAAAAGCTTTTGTCGGTAAAATAATTCCAAAGACCGAACAGATAAAACGCAAAAGCGGCGATGAATATCACGCAAGCGGCGGAGGCGGCAGGAGCAAAATGTGTGTCGGTAAAGGCGTGGTAGCATATCGCTATGGTGCTGATGATGAGTACAAGAACAGCCCATACGGCAAGGCGTATCATGTGCGGTTTTTTAACCTTTTCTTCGATAGTCATAATCTCATTTACCTTTCGTTTGATTGGCTAATCATATTATATCACGTTTTATCTCGCGTGTCAATAGAAAATCGTCAAATTTTATGAACTTTTTGGCGGAAATTTAAGATTTTTTGAATAAATCGCAAAAAAAGTTGAATTTATCTATTGACATTTTCAAAAAAAATGGTATAATGTGTATAAGCGGATTTATGCATATTGATGAAGTGACATTTTTCCGCGGAGGTTTACGTGACGCATTATTCCACTCCCGAAAAAGAGAAGAGCCTCATGTCCGCATCTCATACAGGCTTGTTGCTTCTTGCCAAGGAAGGGGATGGGGATGCTTTCGCGCGCCTTGCCGAGGAATACAAGCCTATGCTTGATGCCGCCGTAGCCTCCTACAAGTCCGATCTTTGCGAGCAGGACGTGGAGGAGCTTCACCAAGAAGCGCTCCTCGCTTTTCACCGCGCCGTTCAGAGCTATGAGCTCCTTTACGGCAACGTAAGCTTTGGTCTTTATGCCAAGATCTGTGTCGGTAAGGCTCTTGTTTCCGCGTTGCGCCAGTTCAAAAAGAACGCGGGTGTTGTGGTTATTCCCCTTGACGAGCTCGAACCCTCGGAATTTGTCACGGGTGATCCCGCAGCTTCCGTCATCGAGAAGGAAAATGCGGCTGAGCTCCGCGCGTTCATCAGAGAGAATCTTTCAAAATATGAAAACTCCGTCTGGTGGATGCATTATTCCGGAATGAGCATCGACGAGATCGCGGAAAGCCTCAATACGTCAAAGAAATCGGTCAGCAATGCAATAGCAAGGATCAAGCGTAAATTGCGTACCTTATTATCTTAAAACCAATATGCTCGAATAGCTTAAAAAGAGCGTTGTAACAACAAAGGTGGCGGTGCGAGTCCGCCGACGGGCAACTATCACATATTTTTCACGAGGTAGAACATGTACGACGAAGAAGTCAAGGTCGAAGGTACCGAAACCGAAGAAACAGCAGCAGTAGAATACGTTGACGAAACTCTCGTTTGCGTAGAGTGCGGTAATGAGTTTGTATTTACCGCAGGCGAGCAGGCTTTCTATGCTGAGAAGGGCTACACCAACAAGCCCAAGAGATGCAAGACTTGCCGCGACGCTAAGAAGAACGCAAACCGTCCCGCAAGACAGTATTTCTACGCAACCTGCAGCGAGTGCGGTGCTGAGGCAAAGCTCACCTTTGAGCCCTCGAGCGACAAGCCCGTTTATTGCAGCGCTTGCTTCGAAAAGAGAAGAAGACCCCAGTAATTCGGTCAGATCTTTTCCTAACGCCATATAGCCCCGTTAAAGCACGGGGCTTGTGGTGTTTTTAGTGGACAGTGGTTAGTGGACAGTGGACAGAAAGCTGCGAGGAATATACAATGAATATAAAAAGCTATAAGGATATGATCGTTTGGCAAAAATCTATGGATCTTGCCATCGAAATATACAAGCTCGTAAAATTATTGCCAAAAGAAGAAATTTTTGCTTTAGCCGATCAAATGAGACGTGCGGCTGTTTCCATTCCTTCCAATATTGCGGAAGGTCAATCAAGGAACAAGACAAAAGAATTTATCCAATTTTTAAGTATTGCAAGGGGTTCAAATTCTGAACTGTTCACTCAACTGTTAATCTGTGAAAAAGTCGGCTACTTGTCTGCGAATCAAACCTTGCGTGCAAAATCCGCATCGTCGGAAATATCAAAAATGCTTGTTGCACTTATCAACAAACTTTCCGAAGAACAATGACCCCGAAACCGCATCTTTCTGTCCACTGTCCACTAACCACTGTTCACTTAAAACGGCGCAAGCCGTTTTTCTTTTTCGACTTTTTGTGACATTTTTCCTTTTATTGCATAGAATACTATTGAGAACGCAAAGAAAGGAAGGTCGATAATGAATAAATACAACATTGGAAGCGCAGGCTTTGAGGTCAGCCGCGGCGCTTGCAGGCATCAGCATAGGGAGCACAATTCCCGCGGCTGCTCCGAAAGAGTGAATATCGAGGGAAGCTACGGCGAAACTCTCAATCGCCGTGCATCCGAATCTTGCTCCGACGGCTGCGGCACGGGAATGAAGAGCCGATACGGCTTGAGCGGTTTCCCGCACGGAAGCGTATATGCACCGCTTCAGGATTTTGACTGTCTTTATGACCACGAAAGGGCGCTGAAAAGAGGGACGCTGTTCTCAACCCTCGATCTGCCCCTCGAGGTCGGCGGCGGAGGTAGATGCAATGGATAAATACACTTGCCCGATCAAGCAGAGCTGCCCCTGCGAAAAAAATAACGACCTGCTCACCGAACTGCGGCAGATCGATTTTGCGATCGTTGAGGTAACTCTTTATCTTGACGTTTACCCGGACTGCTGCGAGGCAAAGGAATACCTTGCGGCATTAAGAGAAAAACGCGCGAAGATCGCGGCGGAGTACGAGTCGAAGCACGGTATGCTGACTATGTACGGCGTCTGCGGTGCTTCAAGCGACAAATGCGCGCCCTGGCCATGGCAATACGCGGCAAACTGAGGAGGCGAAGATATGTGGATCTATGAGAAGAAATTGCAGTACCCCGTAAAGATCAAAAATCCCAATCCCAAACTTGCCTCAGCCATAATTTCCCAACTTGGCGG
>JAZQJB010000109.1:0-20385 GCA_045541375.1 Eubacteriales bacterium
GAACGGATCAAGGTGGAGAGTGTAAACATATACACCGGCACGGTCGCCAACGTCCTTTGTTCCGTTAGAGTTGGTATCCGAATAGATACCCTTAGAATAATCAATCATCTTGTCAAGTGTCCACTTACCGTCATGAACAAGCTGATAAGGATCTTCAAGTTTGAACTCATTTTGGATGCCCTTATTGAAGAAGATAACATACATTGCATAAATTACGTTCGCGGAAATATCACCGGAAACGAAATACAGCTTGTTGTTAATGGTAGACTGTTCGATAAGGTTAGAGGGCCACCACGGCTTTTCAAAATCAAGGTAGTTTACATCAGTCATATCGTAGTAAAGATTTTGAACTGTGCACAAACCTGCAGTATAGCTGTATGCGCCGACAACATCATATGCTTTTTCACCCGCGCTGATGCTATTGCCCAAGAAACTTGCAAAAGCAGCCTCGTTATTGGTATCTCCGGCAGTACCGACAAACTTAAGCTGGATATCAAGCCTTGCCTCAACTTTACTGTTACGCTGATAGATAGCATCGTTTACGATCTCGCCGTTTTCGGATGCGGCGAAAAACTCTTCGTAATCTGCATCGTTCCAATGAAGAACAGCAACTTCCTGGTTGCCGTAATTCAATGATTCGGGAAGGTTATCTTTCAAATATCCTTCTGCATCATAAGGACTTTCGGTTTCTGCGACAGTTTCGGAAGCCGCGGGAGCCTTTGTTTCAGCGTTACCCGCTGTTGTTTCGTTTGATGTGCCCGTTTCTGCACACGCAACCGCTGTAGGGAGAAGCATAATGACCGCCAAGATCAGGCAAATGAAACGAGGTAATTTTTGATATTTCATACTATTCCTCCAGTTTAATAACATTACATAATAATAGTATCATTTTTTTGCAAATTAGTCAAGACAAGTTTGTGTCAATTTCGGACAAATATTGCTATTTGCCGTGTATTTTGTGAGACAATAATCAGATCGCCCCGCGCATTTGCGCGGGGCATACCTTTATTCATTCTTTTCAAATATCATATCGAGCAAAAGTTCTCCGATGCCTCGGGTAAGTTCAACAGCATACGGAAGAATTCGGATGGGGAGTTTTTTATATTTCAATTCAAAGTTCAAAGGATTTGAATATCCGATCTCTCGCAGGGCTCGGCAAGCGGCATCCCAATCACCGGTGCCGTAAAAGGGTGGGAGATGCTCGTCATCCGGACCTTGCCAGTTATCATTGATATGAGTCATTGTAAGGCGTTTACCGATCTTGAGAAGTTCGGTGTAGTGATCGAGCTTTGCTTCGTGCGCGTGGCCGAAATCCCAACAGATCTCGAGTCCAAGCAGGTCTGCTATCTCGATAAGCTCGTCGGCAGTCGATCCGTAGCGATGGCAGCCTTCCGCTTGATGCGCGTCGCGCATATTCTCGGTTACAAGTTTGAAACCTGCTTTATCGGCGAGGGGGATATACTGATTATAGAATTCAATATTCTTGGCATACCAATAGTTGTGATTCTCTTCGCCTGCGGGCATTTTGCCATCACCTACGGGATGCATTACCGCGCGCTTGATACCGAGGGCGGCTCCCATTTCGATGCAAGCCTTGATCTTTTCGTCAAGCTCCTCGGGTGTCTTTCCTCTGAAAGGAAGATGTCCCGAAACTATCAGCATACCTGTTTCATCGGCAGTTCTTTTGACTTCTTCGATCATATCCTGCCAATTTCTGCCGTAGCGGTCAAGAGCAGCGACAAAATTGAAGTCCATTGAATCAAATCCGTGATCGTGAAGGAATCTGAGTCCCTCGGGCGGTGTGAATATCCCTGCGGGCGGGAATGTGGTTGAAATGGGGAGAGCGTGTTTTTTCATTATATATACCTCTCATTGTTGTGCATTTCGAGCATTTTCGTATGCCTCGAGCTTTGCTTTTGAAGGAACGTAATCGACATCCGAGCACGCGGGAATGGTCGGGGCTTCGCCGTTCTTGCCATAGAATGGGGTCAATTCATCGTTCTCGTACTTTGCACGATCCTCTTCATTGCGGAAATCGGGAACATCGAACGCACGGTTTCCGTCAAGGATGCTTCTGTGCGCGAGGATCGCGACCGATGCCATTGTAGTTGCAAAATATTCGTCGAACTCGGGACGGCGATTCTCTCTGATGCAAGAAATAAATTCACGGAAGACGTAGAAATCGCTGCCGCCGTGACCTGCTTTTTCAAGCAGTGGCTTATCCTCCTCGGGGAATTCGGGCTTATAGAAATTGTGTTCCTCCATTCCCTCGGGGACGTTCCACTTGTTATAGTTGACCATGACCTTACCGCCGCTGCCGCGGACGTTTTCAGCCTGTCCGAGTTCACCGCAGACTCGATAGGAATTCTCGTGGCAGCCAAAATTTGCACATCCTGTCACACGGAATACGGACTTATCGTCATTGAGGGTCGTTATAATAGCCGCACGGTCACGAACGTTAAGGGTTCCGGTTATGTCTTCTTCATAGCCATACACAGGCATTGCGCTTACTCTCACGGGGCGCTGGCCCGTGATATACATAAGCGGCGCGAGAGAGTGCGTAATGTAATATGTTCTCGGGAGATTATTGCGCCAATGCTCGGGGTAAGGGCGTAGCTTGACAACTTCAGCCATATTGTTGGGGTTCATCGGGTGATTGTATTCGCCCTCCGCAAACAGAACGTGACCGAGAGTGCCCTCTCTGTATACTCGTCTCAACTCCTGATTAAACACCATAAAGGGATAATTTTCCGCAAGCATATAGAAGGCATTGCTCTTCTCTGCCGCGCGGACGAGCTTGACGCCGTCAGCCATTGTGGTATTACTCATGGTCTCGCTGAGGACGTGGAGATTTTTCTCAAGGCAACGAACTGCATATTCTGCGTGCTCGTTGAAATAATTGCAGAGCATTACGGCATCCATGGGATGCTCGATGAATTCATCGAAATTGTTATAAACTGCAATGTCGGGAGCAATTTTCTTTGCTTCCTCGATCCTTCTTTCGTCCTTTTCGCAAACAGCGACAATTTCCGCCCCTGCTGCAAGCATACTTGAAAAGAGCGATTTTCCGCGGCCGAGGCCGAAAACACCAAGTCTGATCTTATCCATTGTTTTATCTCCTTACAAATTTATTTCTATCGTGCCCTCAAACGCCTTGTAAACTGTCTCGGCGTTTGATTCTGTCATCAGATTACATTCCCTGCCTTCTCTGCCCGCATACATATCCGAGTGCATAGTTCTGTCACCCGCCACGGATATTGGGATGAGCAAAGTTTTTGCATTTACCTCGCGGTAAAAATCTGCATTATAGGCATCGCAAAGCCCGTGGTGAGGCATTTGAAGAATATCGCAGGTGAGATTCTTCTTATATCTCCAAGCGGTGACCTGCATACTTCTTCCGTAAGCGTCGCCCGTAAACATTACTTTTCGATTTTTGCCTTTAACGGTAAAGATCAAGGAACACATATTGGCATTTCCGCCGCCCGTGTTGAGGATGGTGCAATCATCGGGAACATAGACGAAGTGAAATTCGAGAGAATCGACGGAGATTCTTTCATCAAGTGTTGGGCGGTGATTCTCTGCTTCAAAAGCAGATACTATGCCCTCAAGATGCTCATTTGCTTTGGCAAGCATACCGGGCTTTCCGTCCTTACCGCAAAATTCCATCGGGAACCAATAGATGATCTTTTTAACCTTTATCTGAGAACGATAGCAATCGTTATTTGCGATTTCGCGGATTGCGCCGTAATGGTCGGTGTGTGGATGCGTTATTATCCACAGATCAACTTCAGGCACCGCGTCGCCAGAATTTTCTTTCAGCAACGAAATGATATTTTCTGCATCCTCGCCGAAACCGCCATCTATCACGATAAGCTTTTTGTTTTCTGTTACAAGGATATATCCCATTCCGGCTGCCGACCAGCCGACTACGCTGTCAAAAGCACCGTCATACAATGACGCCTTTGTACTGTATTGAATCAACTTTTCCATAGCATAATCTCCTTTACAAGAAAATGATACCACCAAACCGGGTGTTTGTCAAGTGATTTTCCGAAATTCGGTTGGTGTCATACCTACCTTTTTTTTGAAAGTCCTGCTGAAATTGCTTTCATCCGAAAAACCGCAGAGGTCGATGATCTCCTTGATGCTCTTGTCACTTGAAGAAAGCAGATTCTTTGCGGCGGAAAGCCGACAGCTCATCAGGTACTCGATCGGTGCATAACCCGTAACGTTTTTGAAGATATGGGAAAGATGCGACTCGCTGATATGATATCTGAGTGCCAGCTCTGAAAGTGAAAAATGCTCGGAATAGTCCTTTTCAAACTTTGATTGCAGCTCGCGGACTATCTCTGTGTTGCGGTTTTCATCGGTGAGAAAGAGCTCGGGTCTTTTCCGATAAAGCAAGACCAACAAGCGGGTAAGCATCAAGTCCAACATCTTTTCGCTCATGGGCTCTTGCTTGGCAAATTCTTCAGCCATCTCTTTCATCAGTAATTCAATGTGGTTCTGTTCTCTGTCGAAAGTGATAATGTGATCGAATCTGCCGGTACGGTTGATGAGAACAGACGAAAGCAAATAATCGTCATCTGCTCGGGCAAGAACTGGCGAAATGAGAAGAGTATATCTGCGATACTCGGGAGTAAGCACACGCACGGAGTGTTCTTCAAAACGGCTGAAAACAAGCAACGAACCCGCGCAGGCTTCCCTTTCTTCCCCGCAGATATTGACCGAGATCTTTCCCGATATTACGTAAAGAAGCTCGTGGGCGTCGTGGTAGTGGCTCAGATAACCTTTAACGTCCTCGGAGTATTTTGCGCTTAAAACTTTCATTTTCTTTCTCCTGTGCGTGATTTACATAATAATTATAGCACAATTTCGGCTATTTTGCAATATTTACATATCAATTTGCAGAATAATCATAACCATTCATATTCAATTTCGTTATAATAATATTAAAGTCAACAAGACCTAAATTAAAGAAAGG
The DNA here is from genome assembly GCA_045541375.1 of Eubacteriales bacterium. Lineage (GTDB taxonomy): Bacteria > Bacillota > Clostridia > Oscillospirales > CAG-272 > CAG-390. The sequence goes on from JAZQJB010000109.1 coordinate 4,985, forward strand.
AAATTACGCTAATGAAACGCATTGCATTTCTTTTACTCTCAGCTATCTTACTCCCAACACTGCTTTCGAGCTGTGCCGATAACATTCAGCCGGCAGTTGAAACGACCGCTGCCGCCACACAAGCCTCGGATCTTCCTCAGGAATCCACATCAGCTGAAACATCTGTCGACGAGGTGCTCGGATTTGTTAAAGAAGACAACGGCAAGAAGACGATCACAATTCTCACCAATTCCGCTACCTCCTATGAATTCAATACCGAGTCAGAGAACGGTGATATAGTCAACGATGCAGTCTTCAAAAAGGACAGTATGGTTGAAGAATATCTTGGGGTCGATATAAATTTAATTTTGGAATCAGGCGTTTATAAGACCCGAAAAGCTTTCAACGAAAAAGTCACCAATGACTGGGCATCGGGTGATGCCGCATACGATCTTATCAACAACGTGCTTACCGTCACTCTGCCGCTTTCACAGCAGGGTGTATTTGTCAACGTTAACGATCTTCAATACACACACCTTGAACAGCCTTGGTACATATCAGAAATGACCGAAAACTACGGCATCAAGGGTAAGCTTTACGGTATACTCAGCGACCACTCGCTTTCGCTTTACAAGGACCTTTCCGTGGTTTACTTCAACGTAGATCTTTTTCAAGAGCAAAAATCGGATGTAGATATGTACGATATCGTTCGAAGCGGCGATTGGACTCTTGACAAGTTCCTCGTGCTTACCTCAGATATGGCGAGCGACCTTAACGGTGACGGTCAGTATGATACAGACTTTGACAGATTCGCTTATTTCGGAGAAGCTGTTCCGAACGGCACGTGGATGACCGCTTTGGATATAGATATCATTGATATAAACAAAGACGGCACATATACTTACCACGGTCTCACCGAAAGACTTGACGACGCTTACAGCAAATTGGCACAGTTTCACACGTCTGTTCCCGGGGTCAAAAATCTTGACTCGGCATCAAAGGGCAAAGGGATGTATCCTCCTCGCGATACTTTCGCAGACGGCAGAGTCGCTATGATGACCAACTATATCTATGCCACAGAGTATATACGCGAAATGGATGACGATTACGGCATCGTGCCCATCCCAAAATATGATAAGGATCAAGAAAATTATATTACACAGATAGGCACATCCACCTCAACATTCTTTGTTCCGACAACTCAGGATGATCTTGATCTTATTGCAAAATTCATCGAATGCGAAGCCTACTTCGGTTATAGCGAAGTATCCCCCGTTTACTATGAAACCGCACTGAAAGCGAAGTATGCAACAGATCCCGATATGGGACAGATGCTTGATATCGTTCGAGAAAACGCTACAATCAGCTTCCTTTTCGTCTACTATTCGAGCCTAAGCGAGACCCCAAGATCACTCTTCCGCTTCAATTCAACGCCCAAGGCGGATCTTGCTTCGTATTTTACAACTACTAAACGAGTCTTCCTCAACTCGGTAGACGATTTGCTTAAGACATACGAGAATCTGCAGTAAACTATCTCCCCGATAACCAAAGGATAAGAAAATGAATAAAAAAGTATATACTTCAGCTAAAGATTTCAACGAGCAAAACATAGAGCTTAACACAAAATTGCCCTATTCCGAAGACACCTCGATTCTGAAAGAATCGGTTAAAATCGGATCAAAGACCGTACACAATCGGCTTGCATGTCAGGCTATGGAGGGATGTGACGGAAACGCCGACGGCACACCCGCGGAGCTTACCTTCAGAAGATACAAAAGACTCGCAGAGGGCGGTTCGGGTATCATCTGGTTTGAGGCGACCGCGTGCCGCGAGGACGGTCGCGCAAATCCGCGTCAACTTTGGATCAAGAAGGACAATCTTGACAGCTACAAAAAGATCGTAAACGATATTCGAGAGGATGCCATAAAGGCAAACGGCTACGCACCGCTGATCATCATGCAGGCGACGCATTCGGGAAGATACAGCAAGCCTCACGGGTCCCCCGAGCCCTTGATCGCTTACAACAATCCGATCTTTGAGGGTAACAACCCCATTGATAAGAGCAGAATTCTTTCGGATTCCGAGATAGACCGGATCGGCGAGGCTCTTATTGAATCGTCAAAGCTTGCAGAAGAAGCGGGATTTGACGGAGTGGACATTAAATGCTGTCACAGATATATCAACTCCGAGCTTCTTTCGGCTTATGAACGCGATGGAAAGTATGGCGGAAGTCTTGAAAACAGAACACGACTCCTGCGTGAGTGCATTGCGGGAGCTATGCAGGTGACGGGAAAGGATTTCATTGTCAGCTCGCGCCTTAACGTTTATGACGGATTCCCCTATCCTTACGGTTTCGGCGTTTCAAAGGATGGCGGCGTTGAATTTGATCCGAGTGAGCCGGCTTGGCTTCTTCGTCAGCTTCGCGAATTGGGTGTTAAGCTTCTTAACATAACAATGGGAAATCCCTATTACAATCCTCACGTAAACCGTCCGTTTGCGCTTGGTGCTTACGATCCCGGAGAGCATCCGCTCGAGGGTGTTGCGAGAATGCTGAACGGTATTGCGGCGCTCAAAAAAGAAGTGCCCGAGCTCAAGATCATCTCCTCTGCACTCTCGTACCTCGGCGTTGTTGCGCCCGAGGTATGCGCGGGATTCATCAAGGATGGCGGATTTGATTTCTGCGGTTTCGGCAGAACGATCCTTGCTTATCCCGATTATGCCAAGGATATACTTGAAACCGGAAAGATGAAGAAAGAAAAGATCTGTATTTGCTGCTCTAAGTGCTCCGAAATGATGCGTGCAGGTGGTACGCCGGGATGCGTTGTTCGTGACTCGCTTTATACAGATATTTACCGCGAGTTCAAGGGAGAAAGAAAATGAAACACGTAATAATCAGCGGCTGCTCACGAGGCATCGGTGCGGCTTGCGCGCAGAAATTTCTCGCCGCGGGATGGAACGTCACGGGTATGGCAAGAAGCGCGGATTCTTCTATTCATCACGATAATTTTTACTACGTCAGCGGTGATCTTTCATCGGGTGATGACAGAACGAGATTGGTATGCTCCGCAACCCAAAAGTTCGGGCAGATCGACGCTCTTGTCAACGTTGCGGGGGTTGCTCCGCTCGAGCGACGCGATCTGCTTGAGATGACCGAGGAAAGTTACGACAGAGTAATGGATATTAACACTAAAGGCACGCTCTTTCTCACTCAGGCTGTTGCTCGTGAGATGATTAAAAATACAGAAGACTGCGGCATTCGAGGTTATATTTGCAATATTTCATCGCTTTCTGCTTACACGAGCTCGGTAAGCCGCGGTGAATACTGCATTTCGAAAGCGGGGGTCTCGATGATAACAAAGCTGTTCGCCGACAGACTTGCGGAATACGGAATACCCGTAAACGAAGTGCGTCCGGGCATTATTGCAACCGATATGACTGCCAAAGTCAAGGAAAAATACGATACTCTTATTGATGGCGGTCTGCTTCCGATTGCTCGATGGGGACAGCCGGAAGATATAGCTGACGCGGTTTACGCGCTTTGCTCGGGCGGTCTGCCTTACGTCACGGGACAATCTCTTGACGTTGACGGCGGATTTCATTTGAGGAGATTATAATGAAAACTTATTCGTTTGATGCCGTTGTCATCGGAAGCGGTGCGGCAGGATTTGCTACCGCTTGCAATATTGCAAAGATAGGCAAGAAGAGCGTTTGCATAGTCACCGAGGGAATCAATTCGGGAACATCGCGCAATACCGGAAGCGATAAACAGACATATTATAAGCTCTCGCTTGCGGGCAGCACGCCTGACAGTGTGCGAGAGATGGCAGATACTCTGTTTAGCGGGGGCTGTGTGGACGGTGACAATGCGCTTTGCGAAGCGGCTCTGTCTTCGCGTTGCTTCCTCGATCTTTGCGCCGCGGGTGTTCCGTTTCCTGCGAACAAATACGGCGAATATATTGGTTACAAAACCGACCACGATCCCAAAGCTCGCGCCACAAGTGCGGGGCCCCTCACATCGAAATTTATGACGGAGTCTCTGCAGACGCGTGCTGACGAATTTAATATTCCGATCTTTGATAAGCTCTATGCAGTTGAAGTGCTCAAAGATGACGGCGAGGTTTGCGGGCTTCTCTGCTTCGATATGGATAGCGGAGATCACGTTGCTTTCGCTTCGCCGAGCGTTGTGCTGGCGACCGGCGGACCTGCGGGAATTTATTCTGACAGCGTTTATCCCGTAAGCCATCACGGAACGACATCGCTTGCGCTGAATGCGGGAGCGACATTGCAGAATATGACCGAGTGGCAATACGGTCTTGCCTCGAAAGAGCCGCGTTGGAACGTTTCGGGCACATATATGCAGGTGTTGCCAAGACTTATTTCTGTTGATGACTCGGGTAAGGAACGCGAATTCCTTTGGGAATTTTTCTTTGAGCCTTACGAGGCTTTGTCGATGCTTTTCTTAAAGGGTTACCAATGGCCTTTTGACATAAAAAAGGTTGCGGATGGATCTTCCGTAATCGATCTGCTCGTTTACCGCGAGAACGTTCTGCGCGGACGTCGGGTTTATCTTGATTTCACAAAAAATCCCTTCGGCTTTGAAAATATCGAATTTGAAAAGCTTTCCCCCGAGGCTTATGATTATCTGAAGAAAGCCGATGCTTGTTTTGGAACACCGATCGAGCGACTCCGCAAGATGAATGAGCCCGCCATTGAGCTTTACAGAAGCAAGGGCGTGGATATTTCAAAGGAATACCTTGAGATCGCTCTGTCGGCGCAGCATTGCAACGGCGGTGTGGCGGTCAATGCTAATTGGGAAAGCCGTGTGCGCGGATTTTATGCAGTTGGCGAAGTCGCGGGCACACACGGCATCACACGTCCCGGCGGAAGTGCGCTCAATGCAGGTCAGGTTGGTGCTCTTCGCGCCGCTGAAGCCATTTCTGACAGCGACAGAGGTATTGATCAAAACAGATTTGAGGAAATCGCGCAGGAAAGAATTGATCGTGCGATCACTCTTTCGAAAGACGCAATCTCACCGATCGATCTTCTCGGCAGACTTATGACCGCACGCAGGAAGATGAGTGCTTGTGCGGGGGCTATCAGAAACACGGCCGAGATGTCGCGTTATCTTGCAGATATCAAGAGCGCGGTTTGGCTTATCAGAAATATCAAGGCTTTACCGAGTATTGATGAGATATTTGCCTGCTATATGCTGCAGGATACTCTTACCGTGCAGGCGGCAGTTCTGACTGCAATGATCGACTTTGCAAAGAAGAATGCTTTTTCGCGCGGATCTGCGCTTTACACAGACGAAAACGGCGATGCTCCGATGGGACTTGAGGATATTTTCTTCTACTCCCTGCCCGAAAAGGAGTCGCACAAGAGGGTTATTCAATCTGTCGAGCTTCGAGGAGTTGATTTCTTCTGCTCTCGCAGATTTGTCAGAAAAATGCCCGAAGAGGAAGATTGCTTTGAAAAGGTATGGAGCGACTATCGCGAAAGGAAGGGATTATGATGTTTGATTTGGGACTTGTTTCCGTAAGCTTTCGTTCGCTTGAACCGAAACAGATCACAGAACTTTGCCGCAAGTACGGACTCGAGTATATCGAGTGGGGCAGCGATGTTCACGCGCCCTGTGCTGATTCGGATCGTATAAACGAGATCATCGAGTTGCAAACTGATTGCGGAATAAAATGCTCGTCTTATGGCACATATTTTCGAATCGGTGTAAATAAATCAAGCGAGCTTTACGGTTATATTGAAGCCGCAAAGAAGCTCGGCACCGATATTCTCCGCCTTTGGTGCGGCGATAAGAATTATACCGATATGACAACAGAGGAACGCGAATATATAATCTCTGAATCAAAAAAAGCTGCAAGAATCGCCGAAGAGTGTGAAGTCACGCTCTGTATGGAGTGCCACAACAAGACATTTACCAACTGTCTTGAGGGGGCTCTTGAATTGATGAGGGCTGTTGATTCTCCGAATTTTCGGATGTATTGGCAACCGAATCAGTTCCGCACGCTTGATGAAAATCTTGAATATGCCGAGAATATCGCAAAATACGTCAAGGTGATTCACGTATTCAACTGGGAGGGCAAGAACAAGTATCCACTCTGCGATGCGATCGATATTTGGAGGAAATATCTTTCCTTCTTTGACGGCTCGCAGCAGCTTTTGCTTGAATTTATGCCCGACGGGAAGCCCGAATCGCTCGCCGCAGAGACCGCGGCGTTAAAGGAAATAAGGAGTGTGTTTTGATATGAAATCTATTTTCCTATGTAATAAAAAGAACAGCGTAGAAAAAGTCTACGCTGAAAGCTTTGATAAACTGCCGGAGGTTGAGAGAAAGGTATATACATCCGCGGAAGTAATTGCTGAACCCGAAAAATTCGCCGAGGTAGAATATGTTTTTTCGACCTGGGGAATGCCCGCTATGAGCGAGGAAGAGATCAAAAAGTGTTTTCCATCGCTCAAATGCGTCTTTTACGCGGCGGGAAGTGTGCAAGCGTTCGCTCGACCTTTCCTTGCTTGCGGTGTAAAAGTATTCAGCGCTTGGGCTGCTAATGCAGTACCCGTTGTTGAATACACTCTTGCGCAGATCATTCTTGCCAACAAGGGCTTTTTTGCTCATTCGCGTGAGATGAAAAAGGGGAACCGTGAGGCAGGAAAGATAATGAAATCGGCTTATCCCGGAAACTACGGCGAAAACGTTGGAATTATCGGAGTCGGAATGATAGGCTCACAGGTGGCTGAACGACTGAAGAACTACAAACTAAACGTTCTTGCATTCGATCCGTTTCTTTCGGATGAGCGCGCAGAGAGTCTTGGCATAAAGAAAGCATCTCTCGAAGTAATCTTCTCGACTTGCCGCGTTGTTACCAATCACATGGCAAACAACGAGCAGACAAAAGGTATGCTTGATTACAAGTATTTTTCAAAGATGCTTCCCTACTCCACCTTCATTAATACCGGAAGAGGTGCGCAGGTGGTCGAGGAGGACCTTGTTCGTGTGCTTGAGGAGCGACCCGACGTTACTGCTATTCTTGACGTCACCTATCCCGAGCCGCCCGCCGAAGGTCACGCGTTTTATGCACTGCCAAACTGCTTCCTGACGCCTCACATCGCAGGAAGTCTTGTCAACGAAACACACCGTATGGCTGAATACATAATTGAGGAGTACGAGCGATATATCAGCGGCGAATCTTGTCGTTACGAGGTAAGCCTCAAGATGCTCGAAACAATGGCGTGATGAAGGAAAAGTATCTTGAATTAATGAAAAAAGCCCTGTCTGCTTACTCGGACGAACATATTCACGAATATTTCGACCGAGTTAAAACAGAAGGACTTACAGAGCACGGTTTTCCGCGCTTGACGGTAAACATTGGCGTGCTTGTCGCGCATGGGTACAGGCAGGATCTCATACCGCTCTTTGTCGAAATGATGGATTTTTGCTGCGAGCAGATCCCGAAGGTTAAAGCGGCGAATGATTTTTCTGTCCGAGAGATAGTATTTTGTCTTTTTGAACTTAAAAAGCAAGGCAAATTCCTGTCCGATATTGAAAGATGGACACAACAGCTTTCAACGATCGTTCCGGAAAATTGTTATGACAAATTTGCCAAAAATCCCGATGATGCGATGGGAAACTGGGCACTGTTCTCTGCTTTGAGTGAATTTGCAAGGCAAAAGCTGACCGGATGTGATTCCGAAGCCTTTGTTGAACTTCAGCTCGAGAATCAGCTTCATCGACTTGATGAAAACGGAATGTATAGGGATAACCTCAAGCACGTGGCGCATCAGCCGATCGTCTACGATCTTGTTCCGCGCTATCTTTTCACTTTGCTTTTACATTTCGGATACCGCGGTCGATTCTATGAACGAATCGATTCGATGTTGAAGAGCACGGCTCTGATGACGCTGAAAATGCAGTCGATTACCGGTGAAATCGCTTTTGGCGGAAGAAGCAATCAGTTCATTCATAACGAAGGAATGATTGCCATTATCTTCGAATATGAGGCGAACAGATATGCCCGTCAAGGCGATCTTGTAACCGCAGGAAAGTTTAAGGCGGCTATATCAAGGGCGATGGAAGTCACGAATTACTGGCTTGACCGCGAGCCCATACGTCACGTCAAGAATCGTTTTCCTACCGAAACAAAATACGGTTGCGAGAAATACGCTTACTTCGATAAGTACATGATCACAACCGCTTCGCACATTTTCTCTGCGTATATGATCTGCGACGACAGCATTGAGGCATCTGCTTATGATGATTCCGATTCGTACTTTATGACAAGTGACCATTTCCACAAGCTCTTTATGCGTTCAGGGGGATATTTCCTTGAATTTGACACAGATGCGGATCCGCACTATGATTCATCGGGACTCGGACGAGTTCACCGTTATGGAGCGCCCTCGCCGATATGCATGAGTCTTCCCTGCCCCGGCAATCCGAATTATTCGATCTGTACCGATGAAAAGATCCGCGCTTCACTATGTCCGGGTAAAATGATCGACGGCGAACCAGTATTTACTTGCGACATCGATGAGAAGATCAACGTGGCCGATATTTCTTGTAATTCGGCCGCTCTTGATTACCCGCTTGGTTTGAAAGCAGACTACAAGATCAGCAAAGAAGGCGTTAATGTTACCGTTACGGGTGACGGTAATCTTTTGCATATGATCCCCGCGTTTTCTTACGACGGTGAAAAAGAAACCGATATTACGCTTATTGATAACGTACTGCAAATCAAGTACGACGGTTGGATTTGCCAGTATACGTCAAACGGAAGAATCTTGGAGCTTGGCAAAACAGCTCGCAACAGAAACGGATTTTACAAGCTTTTCTACGCAGAGAGCGACAATTCGCTTTCAGTAAACATAAAAATCTTCAAATAATTAAAAATGCCATCGAAAAAATCGATGGCATTTTAAATTAAGTTCCGTGTATGTATTCTCCGATTGCTTTGATAAAACGTGCTCCGTATGCCTTGGCTTTTTGCTCTCCGACACCGGAAACGCACAGAAACTCTTGCATGTCGAGCGGCTTCTTTGCCGCCATATCGGCAAGAGTAGAATTGTTAAACACGATATAAGCAGGAACCTTTTGCTCGTTTGCGATTTCCATGCGAAGCTTTCGCAGATGCTCATAGAGTCCCTCGTCGGAATTGATCTGCGCCTGAATCGATTCAGCCGCCTGTTCACCCTTATCTTCCTCTTTGTATTTCATCGTCACGGCAACGCCATCAAAGAGCACTTCGTTTGATTTATCGGTCAATATCAGCGAACCGTATTCTGCGTCTTTGCTGAGATAACCAAGCTCACAAAGATGATTGACAATATCATTCGTCAAATGCTTGCTTTCGCCCTTCATAAGTCCGTAAGTACTCAATTTGTCAAGGCCGAGCTCCCCAATTCGCTTATCGCGGCTTCCATGAAGAGTTCGAACTATCAATACCATACCGACCGAAAATCCGAGCCTATCCCTCGCTCTTTTGACGCAGGAAAGAATCTTTTGCGCCTCAACAGTGACGTCCCGATCGACAAAAACTGCTCGGCAGTTCAGGCAGTTGCCGCATTTTTCAACGTGCGCTTCTCCGAAATAATCAAGGATATTTCCGCGAAGACAGCCCGTGTGCTTGCAATATGCGATCATTCGCTCGAGTCTTTCGTAATCAAGCGCTTTTTGAAGTTCGATGAATTCTTCGTCAGCGTCTTCGGGATAATCGGAATTTTCAAGCAGCATCCTTGCCGTTTGAATGTCGCTTGGCGCATACAGAAGAATGCAATCCGCGGGTGCGCCGTCTCGACCTGCTCTTCCCGCCTCCTGATAGTATGCCTCAAGGCTCATCGGCATATTGAAATGGATAACGTAGGAAACGTTTGATTTATCTATTCCCATACCGAAGGCATTTGTGGCAACCATAATATTCTTGCGGTCGTATACAAAATCTTCTTGATTCATATATCTTTCAGAATCATCGAGTCCCGCGTGATAACGGGTTGCAGCAAATCCGCTTTCATTAAGAAAATCGCATACCTTTTCGACGTTTCTTCTTGTCTGGCAGTATACTATCCCACTTTTATTATGACGTTTACGGATGAGCTCAAGAAGCATATCCTTCTTTTTTCTTGGTGAATGGACCTCAAAATTTAGATTCGGTCGGTCAAATCCGGTAACAATACGAAAAGGCGACTGCAGATCAAGCTTGTTCATAATATCCTCTCGTACCAATTCTGTCGCCGTCGCAGTAAACGCCGCAACAACAGGGCGTTTAGGCAAAGAAGATATAAATCTTGATATTTTCAGATAACTCGGTCTGAAATCGTTACCCCATTGCGAAACGCAATGAGCCTCGTCAACCGCTATCATCGAAATATCTAAACTACTCGCAAGGTCTCTGAAGCCATCTGCCTCAAGGCGTTCAGGCGCGATATACACGATCTTATACATTCCCGCGCGCAGGTTATCATAGACTTTCAATAGTTGAGGATATGTAAGGGAGCTGTTTATGTAAGCGGCAGGCACGTTGGCACTTTTCAGCGACATAACTTGATCCTTCATAAGTGAGATCAAAGGCGACACAACAAAGGTAATTCCTCTGAACATCAATGCGGGGATCTGATAGCAAAGGCTCTTGCCGCCGCCTGTGGGCATAATTCCGAGAACGTCTTTGCCATAGAGAATCGCGTCTATCAGACTCTCCTGCCCTTCACGGAATTTTGTATAGCCGAAATAATGCTTGAGCACATCATATTTGTTCATAGTGTCACCGCCTTTCGGGGATAATTATATCACAAATGGGCGGTAATGTCAATTAAAATTGGCGGGATATAATTTTATTTGCATAATTCCAAAAAAACAACCGAACGTTGATATGCACCCAAAAAAGCGTTTGTTGCAAATTTAATAATATTATGGTATAATATAATCACCGCGGAAAGATCACTCTCACGGAGGAAAACAATGTTCAACGATAATTTCAAAAAATTCCGCAAGCTCGCGGGCATGACTCAGGAAGATGTTGCCAATTTCTTGATGGTAACTCCTCAGGCTGTATCGAAATGGGAGACCGGCAACGGCACGCCGGACATATCGCTTCTTGTCCCGATTGCAGAATTATTCGGAATCTCTACAGACGAACTCCTTGAAAATACCGCAAAAACAGACTCATTTATAGCTGAAACCGACTGCATAAGCTATGAGGAAAGATTCAGTAAGTATCAAAATCTCTTAAAATATAATCCGACAAACGCGGAGATCTTATTTAAATTGCTTTCGATAAGTGCGGTATGGCTCCATGCAGAACGCTCAACCTTGTCTGAAGAAAAGAAAAATCAAATTGTTTCATCCGCAGAGGATTACTCGGAACGTTTGAGAAATAGATCCGATAGAGTTAATGCGTGGACAGAATCCCACGGCATAATGTCAGACGTTTATGCATCTGCCGAGAATTTTGCAGCTGCCAAAAAAGAAGCTGAATACCTTCCCTCGGCAAGATATACTCACGCCCGCATAGCGGGAAATATCGCTCACAGAGAAAAAGAATACGAAAGAAGCAGAGATTTCTACCGAAAATCCGTAACCGACACGCTTACATATCTGTTTTGGGATATAGAACGGATCGCGGGAACATACAATCCCGCAACCAACCGCCCTATGATAGATATAATTTACCAAACAGAATATGACATTATCCGCGCACTCGGCGGCAATCATCCCGTGATCCTGCATCATTTATGCAATGCATCAATACGTTTGGCACAGCGTGCGGTTTGGGGCAAGGATTACGAGCGCGCTTTTGAACTGCTCGACGAATTTGTAGCAGCCGCAAAAATCCTGCGCTGCGGCAATATTGACAATACAGCCGAATATTCGCCGATTATTTCGGATGATAAAGCAACGGTAAAGCCTATCAGCAAAGAGTCAATCCTATGCCGCCTTGCATGGAACGCATTCAACCCCATTCGTAAAGAGACGAGGTTTGAAAAATATATCGAAGAGGTTAATAGTTGGGATTAGTAATAAACAAAGCCAAGAGAGATAATCCAACTCACAGTTGTGAAACGCAACAATACCTCTATTGAATCAAACTGCGATTTGTGATATAATAAGCTCATACAGACGATAACAAATATTTGGAGGTTATTATGGAACTGAATATCGGAGAAAAGATTGCAAAATATAGAAAGTTAAAAGGTTATACACAAGAACAACTTGGAGAATCGGTCGGCGTTTCGGGACAAGCTGTATCAAAATGGGAAAACGGCGGAGTTCCCGACACATACTTGTTGCCGAGAATTTCAAAGGTTTTGAATGTGTCTATTGATGCCTTATTCGGGGTAGAAAAGAAAATTTCCGATTACTCTCAAAACGAGATCCTTGACGGTTTGTTTGCATTTTGCCTTCAAAGAACTCACTGCAAGGAAGGGGAAATAGATTTGTTCAATTTCCTGTTTGAAACTATATGGACTGTGCAAAACGCATACTTTGGAAACGAAACCCGAATTCCGTTGAAGGAGGTCATTGAAAAGAATCGAGATAACCGGCAAATAACATCGCAAATCATTAACAACCGGGGAACCACATATTTATCGCTGGTAGAAAATTTCCCGTTCTTTTGTGCTGTCTGTGATACTCCGGAAATATCAAAAAAGATATTGGGCGAAAAGAATTTCGGAGAATTATTCTCCTTGCTTGCCGAAAAAGATGGGATGAAAGCAATTCTCTTCACGCAAAGCACTACGGAAAGCAGTCAATACACAGCGGATATGATGGCTAAAAAAATTGGTATCACAATTGAAAGATTTCTCGAAATTGAACCATTGCTCGTTAAATTCGGTCTGTTAAATGAAGATAGTTTAACATTGGATGACAACGTAATCAAGATCTATCATAAGTGGAACAATCCGGAGATCCGTCCACTCTTGATGATGGCTTATCAATTCATCAATTCAAGACAATGCTATTATAATTTCACTTGTAACAGAACAAAACCTTATTTTGAATGCGAATAACGCTTTCACTCGGCGGTCGAAAAGGTATAATACTGTTTTATATTATATATCAAATCACGCCGAAGGCGTGTATATCATCAATTCCGTTAGTATATCATCGATCCGAAGGAATATACACTCAGACACGTGATGATATACGCCTACGGCGATGATATACACGACTGCGTCGTGATGATATACCAATCCTTCGGATTGGATAGAAAAAAGCACTTGCGATCGCAAGTGCTTTTTTCTTGAGTTCACCCAACAATTTAGAACCTTACTTAATATAAGTTGTATTCGCTGCTCTGTATACTTAGATCTCACTCAGATCCAAGATGAACAGTATTGCCCCTCTTCCTCTCAGCTCCTCTCCGGCATAATCCGCAGTTGCAATAATATAGAGCTTTCCACCGGATTCCACCGCCGCGGGATAATGGCACCGCTTCATATCATCCGCAGAATATCCGCAATCGATCAAAATCTTTTGATCTGTAAATTTTAGTCTTCCCTTTTCGCTGACGTAAAGAACGAGCTTGGATCGATCAGTGTTTTCGGTATTTGCAATCAAATAAAATCTGCCGTCAGAAAGCATACCGCTATAGATCTTCGAGTTTACGTAAGGGATATCGTGTGACATCGCCTCGCTCCAGCTCTCGCCAAAATCTCTTGAAACATATACCAAGGGAACCTTTCGCCGATCGTTTCGGTTAAAAAGATAAAGCACGTTGTCGCAACACAACAATGTGGTTTCGGGGTGAACAAGGAAGCTACCGTCGGGAAGATCGCCATTCGGTGCAACCTTCACAACCCGCCACTCTGCATCTATTTTTCCGCTATCCGAAATCATAACAGCCGGTGTGTTGGGAAATCCGTCAAGCTCGGCAATTCTTCCGGGCAACATCAATTTACCGTTTGGCAGATGAACGACGTTGGTATTCAACTTAAACGGAATGGGTCGCGACCAAAGGAACTCAAACTGATCGGTTTCTTTGTTTAATACGTACAGATCAAACGAATGCATGTGATCCGCAGAAACCATCTGATTTAAAAGCATATAAAGCTTTCCGTCACATATTCCGTAAACAGGGGGACAATATAGAATTTTGCCGCTTCGATCCTCGGCAATTATTTCAGGAGCAGTCCATGTTTTTCCACCGTCATAGGAACGCCTTCCCACGATCGGAGTATAGCCGACAAGCTCCTTTTCCTTGCAATTATACCACGAGGCATACAGAACGCCTTCAAACTCTACAATCGCCGCCTCGTGCAAAAATCTTCCGAATTCCTCACCGGGATCATGCACATGCACATAGGATATTCCCGATCCCTCGATACATTCGCAGAGATCAAGGAACCGAGCGCTCTCCATTTTCGTTGCCAAAAGTATGTCTTCAAACTCATAAAAAGAGTGAAGAATACAGTCTGCATACTTTTTTCTGAATTCGCTCGGCGAAATGCCGACGTATTTGATGAAAACCTCTGAAAAATAGCTGAAATTATCAAAACCGCAGATCACGGCAATATCCGATATTTTGCTATCGGTTTCAAGAAGTATTCGGATGGCTTTTTCGAGCAGTTTTTCCGTTCTGAACTGATTTATTGTTTTGTTCGTCAGCTTCTTAAAAAGATGGCAAAGATAATAGTAGCTTACATGGAACGCACTTGCAATCTGTTCCACCGTCAAAGCATCATTCAAATGATCCGCAATGTAGTCCTTCACATTTTTCAAAAACGCCTTTTCTTCCATACAAGCAAGCTCTTTGCCCTTAATTATCAAGTCAATCACTTGTGTCAAAGAGTCCATACTTTGCAATTCATAAAAGACTTTGATACTTTCGTCAAGCTTATTGGGATCGATAAAGGCTCTAATCTTGCAATCAAATTGTAAATAATCGAAAATGTCCGATATTAAATTGGTATCACAAATTTTATCTTCAAAAAGTCGCGCAATTTCTTTAGCTTTCTGTCTTTTCTGCATTTTATATCACCCATTTCGTTTAGCATTGATACAATTATATCATACTATATCTTAACAATCTATAACATTTTTGCCAATATCGAGTCGCGCCTTCAAGAGCAAAAGGTCGGGGAAAAGGTGCAACGGTGAAAGGGGGTTGTTTTTTACCCCTAAAACACGAAAAGCCCTTGATTTACAAGGACTTTTGTGTTAGGGTGCAAAATTGTTGCACCATTATGGCTCCCCCTGCTGGGCTCGAACCAGCCACAACCTGATTAACAGTCAGGTGCTCTACCGACTGAGCTAAGGAGGAATATTGAGTTTAACGATTACAAGGGAAACAAATGTGTTGTTTCCCTCATAATATGTCGGCAATGACCTATTTTCCCGATCCGTCGCCAGATAAGTATTTTCGGCACTGCAGAGCTTAACTTCCGTGTTCGGAATGGGAACGGGTGGACCCTCTGCG
>JAZQJB010000110.1:0-24111 GCA_045541375.1 Eubacteriales bacterium
ATCGAGTCCCTCCGCGTATTTTTCTGCGAGATCGAGAAGCTGACCTTGACTCATACCCTTCACGAATCCCTCACGGTCGAGGAAATCGGAAAAGACCGAAATATCGGCTTCGGGTATGCGGTTGACCTCTGCGGTGTTTTCTTCGGTTACGTCAAATTGCACCCAAGTGCTGTAGGTGTTTCCGCCATACCAGAATTCACAGCGCAAGCGGTATTTCCCGACTCGCGAAAGGTCGAAGAAAGATAAGGAGTAACCCTTGCGAGTCTCGCCTTTGGGCATCAAAAGCAATGCGATCGCAGGAACCGTCATTTCCTCCTTTTGCACGGATGTCCACTCGCCGGTCGAGGTGAGTATTTCTATGAAATAACCCTCACCGAATGTGATCTCTTCGTCGGTATCGTTGTGCCAAGTGACAGAGATCGATGTTTCGCCGATGCTCTCAAGGGTGAGATAAACGCCTTCAAAATCGGTGAATATTTTTTCGTTGCCCTCAATTTTGAGATCTTCTGGCTCGGCGCAGGATATTATCGCGGTGATCGCTAAAAGCATAATAAGCAGGAAAAAGAGTTTATTTTTCATTTCTGTTACCCCCTTTTACTTATATAGACGAAGAAAACGGGAAAAAGTTCCGCTTCGGAGAGGATTTTTTAGAATTTTATCCGAGAAATTACAAAAGTTGCAAGAATGCAAGCCGAAATCATTGCTCCGACGAGCGAAAAGTTGCTGAATCCAAACATCAGCGGTGCGAGTGAGGTGAGGGTCGCGATCGCGGATATGATAGAGATGGACTTGCCCCAATCTTTCTTTAATAATATGGAAAGAATGATGATGACGAGCAGAACGCAGGTAAGGAGCGCGGTGATGAGTGGGCCGAAGTCGCCATAGCCGTAGGGGATCATACTGAAATAGGAATAGGTCTTGCGCCAAGGCTCACCCTCGGGGTTGGCAAAGTTGCAGACCGCGCCGTAGGGAAGGATCTCGAGGATGAGCGCGGAGAGGAGAAGGGCGAGAGTTATCATTTTCTTTTTCATTTTCATTCCTCCTTGAGTATGCGGTCGATATAGTCATTTATATCGTGAATATCCTCTTTTGACGTGACGTCTATGACGTAAAGATCGCCGTTATAGATGAATTTTGCCTGGCTGTGATATGAGCCGTTATAAATTTTTGAATAGTGAACGGTGATCCCGTTTATCTCGCGGCGGAGTCTTTGTTCCTCGTAGCCGGCAATGTAGCTCTTTTTGACGTTATCCTTGCCGAAAAGGATGTAGTAGCTGACTCTGATTCCGCCGCCCGACAGCGTTGCCTTGAGCTGATTCGGGTCGCGGACATCGACGTTGCCGTTTTCGTCCTCGTAGCAAGATATGCTTATGCTGACTGTCTCGCTTTCGGCGAAGGCGGTGTTTGCGTCGTTATAAATAGTATCTTTGCCTATCGCGGCGTTCATTTCGGCGAAAGAGTCATAATAAAAGTTGGTGGGACCCGGTGCGCTTGCGCCCGTAAAGGCTATTTTCATCATAAAACCAAGGTAGACGATAAGGCAGAAGCCTGCGGCTACCCCCGCCCATTTGAGCCAATTACTGTTCTTGCGGGGCTTTTCGGCATCAAGGATGAGCGCGGCGTCGATGCCGCTCATTGCGCGGAGAATGTCTTTTTCCGTCATAGCGCAAAGCCCTCCTTCTCAAGATATTTGCGGAGTTTCACGCGGGTGCGCGAGAGGGTCATTGCGACCGTGCTTTCCTTGAGCGCGAGGTCCTTTGCGATCTGCGCGATCGGGTAAAGGTGAAAGTATCGGCGGACGAAGATGACACGTTCGCGCTCGGGAAGGGACGAGATGAAGCGGGAAAGCGCGTCGCTCAGCGCGGCGGATTCGCCGATCTCGCGCCCGTCGTTAGAGGGCAGACACTCGGCAAGCTCCTCGAGAGCGAGCGTGACTCCCTGCCTCTTTTGAGCGTGCTTGGCGTCATACACGTCAAGCGCAAGGTTTCGGCTGATGCGCCCGACGTAGGGCTTGAGCGGATCGGGCTTTTGCGGCGGGATCGTGTTCCAAAGGCGCAGATAGGTGTCGTTTGCGACCTCCTCCGAGTCGAGGCGATCTTCGAGAATGCGGTATGCGATCGCGCGGCAGTAGGCACCGTATTTACGGTCTGTCTCGGCGATCGCGGATTCGTTTCGGGCAAAATAGAGCTCGATTATTTTTTTGTCTTCCATTGTGAGATCTCCTTTCACCCTTAATAACGGAATTTTGTACTCAAATATCACATAAATATTATCATATAGACACAAATTTGTCAAGAAAATTTCGATTTTGCTTGACAAATTCGCACAAAAGTGGTATCATTATTATGTATCAATTCGGCAAAGCCGAAATTTTAGAAAGGAAGAAAATTATGAAAAGAATTTTCAGCGCACTTCTCTCGCTTGTTATGATTCTCTCGCTCGTTGCAGCTATGGGAATCTCCGCTTCCGCTAAGGAAGGCGACGTTCTTCGTAAGATCAACTTCAAGAACGACGACAAGTATTCGTTCAATATGTTTGCTACAAACGGCAAGGCTGACGGTGTTACAGCAGAAGTATCCGAAGACGGCTCTGCAGCAACCATCACCGTTGTCACCAAGTCCAAGAGATACTTCTACGGCGACATTCTCGACGGTCTCAAGATCGGCGAAGGCAAGAAGTACACTGTTGAAGTTCTCGCTGACAACTCCATCGAAGGCAAGGACGCAATTCAGAACTTCGGTGTATACATCAATGGCAACAAGGACGTCGTTGAAGGCGATTGGGCAGCAATTACTCCCAACAACAGCAAGTACACCGATACCATGAACGCTCTCAGAGGCTACTACGGCACTCCCGAGGGCTGGAACGGCACTCCCAAGAACACCCTTTCCCGCGGTGCGGGCAGCAAGGACTACGGTCTTTACGTAAGTGACGGCTCCAACTACGTTGGCGGTCTTTACACTCCCGATGCAGACGGCTTCTGCAAGGTTTCCATCGAAGTTGACGGCTTCGTTTACCGTGTATTCATCAACGGCGAGTTCTTTGACGAGGGCTATATCCCCTTCGCAAACAACTACGATGATCTCGCTCTCATTTTCTACGTTTACAACGGAGGTTCCGTAACCTTCAAGGATGCTGTTGTATACGAGGGCAACATCTACACCGCTAAGGGCTTCACCTATCCCGCACTCCGCGAAGGCGCAGTAAAGGAAGACTGGTCCGGCGCAATGGCTCTCAACGCAAAGTCGCTCACTATGGATGCTTACGCTAAGGCAGGCCTTGGCGCAAAGCTTACCGACGTAAACTTCAAGAACGGCACCGATTTCGACCCCAAGATGCTCTATCTTGCAGGTACCGACCTCAACATCACCGTTTCCGATGACGGCTCCAAGATCGACTTTGAAAAGCCCACCGATGCAGCTATGAAGGACGCAGGCCAGGGTGCTACCTGGTGGGGCGGCGCGATCGGTTCACTTGAGTACACCGCTGACACCGTTTACACCTTCACCTACAAGGTTAAGTCCAACGAGCTCCGCGGCGGTATCCTCTTCAACCTCGACGAGACCAATATGAAGTACAACTGGGCACAGCTCTACAACTTCTACGGCAACTTCAACGGCAGTGCAGATTCCGATATGGTTATCGCTATCAGCGGCACCAAGATCAAGGGCCACGAGACCGTAAAGACCACCTCCTACACCAAGTTTGCAAACCTCGAGAAGAACATCGCGTTCGACGCTGAGGGCTATGCAGATATGGCTGTTACCGTTGACGGTTACACTTGGAACGTATACTACAAGGATGCTGCAGGCGAGTGGGTACTCTTCGAGTCCTACCACGGCACCGCTGCTGAATTTGCAGCTGCACCCCAGGTTGCATGCGGCCTTTACATCTACCACGATATGGCTACATTCGGTATGAAGGATGTTGCTCTCTACAAGGGTACTCTTACCGATATCGCGAACTACGTTCCTCCCGTTGAGACCGAGCCCGAAGTAACCGAGCCCGCTGATCCCGTTCCCACCGGTGACGCCGCTCTCATCTTCGCAGTTGTTGCTATCATCTCCGTTCTCGGCGTTGCAACCATCGCAAAGAGAAGAGAAAACTGATATATTTATCAACATAATCAAGACTGCCTCCCCGTGAGGCAGTCTTTTTTAAAAAAAATTCATTTTACTATTGACAAATAATAATAAAAATGATATTATTATATTGTATCAATTCGGTATGACCGAAAAATAAAGAAAGGAATCTGATTATGAAAAAGATCCTCAGCGCAATTCTTTCTCTTACTATGATCCTCGCGCTTGTTGCTGCTATGGGAATCACCGCTTCCGCTAAGGAAGGCGACGTTCTCTATGAAGTCAACTTCAAGGGCGACGACAAGTATGCTCCCGCAGATTTCTGTATGCTCAAGGGCGACGGAACTCTCTCCACCACCGTTTCCGATGACGGCAAGTCCGCAACCGTTACCTATGCAGGTACTGCTGCAGGCCGTGCATTCTGGGGCGGCGCGATCAAGGGCCTCACCTACGGCGAGGGCAAGAACTACACCTTCTCCATGAAGATGGCAGTTGCTTACACCGATACCGACGGTAAGCTCGCTTCCGGCAACGCAGGCGTGTTCATCAACATGCCCACCAACACCGAGGCTCAGTATCTTCTTGACCTTGGTTACAAATCTCTTGTTGGCTACTACGGTTGTCCCAACATCCGTCACGTAATGAGCTACGGTGCAGGCGGTAAGGCTATCGGTTCCATCTTCTATGGCGATGCTTACGTTACCGACGCAAAGTACCTCTCCGCAGTTGACGCTGAGGGCTTCGTTGACATCGATTTCGTAGTTACCGGTGCAAACGTTAAGGTATTCATCAACAACGTATACATCGACGAGTACGATGCATTCAACACCGGTCTTCTTGAGGTTGCTCCCAACTTCGGTCTTTCCGCATACCTCTACAACCCGGGCGCAACTATCACCATCAAGGATGCTGTTGTTTACGAAGGCAACACCGTTAAGAACCCCACTTACCCCGACTACTACGTTGAGGGTGCTTCCGTAACCGGTTACGATAAGGCTAAGACCGGCGATCTCCTCTTCGCAGCTGATTTCTCGAGAAAGGATACCGGCTTCTCGCCTCGTTTCGTTGCTGCTAACGGCACAAAGTTCGCTGTAACCACCGATCCCGCAAACAAGAACTACGTTAAGTTCGAGCAGGACGGCAGCACCGCTGCAGGTACCTACTACGGTTCCATCGTTGAAGGTCTTGAGATCAATTCCGAAACCAGATACACCACCGAGTGGAAGGTTAAGACCGGTGCTCAGAACTCCGGCTTCTGCTTCGCAGTTCCCACTCTCCATCCCTTCAACAACGCGTTCAACATCTACGGTAACTTCACCACCGGTTCCTTCGCAACCGAGCACGGTTCCACCAAGATCACAAACATCAACACTCCCGGTAAGGAGTACGTTCCTGTTGAAGACCTCGGTCACGATGCAGACGGTTATGCAACCTTCCGCGTTGAGATGCACGGTTACCAGGCTACCATTTACTACCTCAACACCGAGGGCAAGTGGGTTTCCTACAACGTTATCGATATGACCAACACCACCAAGGCTACCGATACCAATACCACATATCCTCACGAGAGTGGCTTCCAGCTTTGCATAGGCTTCTATCTCCACAACAAGGGTCTTGTTGCAGAGTACAAGGATATGAACGTTTACAAGGGACTTCTTATCTCCGATCCCGAGGGCAAGCTTGATCCCGTTATCACCGAGCCCGAAGTAACCGAGCCCGCTGATCCCGTTCCCACCGGCGACTCCGCTCTCATCTTCGCAGTTGTTGCTGTTATCTCCCTTTGCGGAGTTGCAGTTGTTGCAAAGAGAAGAGAAAACTGATTATAAATCTATAATCGAATAATATTGCCGTCGGCTCTTATTGAGCCGGCGGCTTTTTTGTTGCGACAGTTTTCTGTCAGTCACTCTGTTTGTTTATATGCTAAAATCTATTTTGGATGGCAAAATGAAAGGAGTAACTGATGAAGGAAATCAATATTAAAGCAGATCTTTGGAAATTGACGCCCGATTGGGCGGTGGCGGGCACGCGCGGGAGTTTCGGGAGCTGCCGGATCGTGTTCGATCTTTCGCCCGATTGGCAGGGGATGAATAAGCGGGTAACCTTTTTCCCCGCGGGCGGCGGCGAGGGCGTAGCTTTGTTTTTGAGCGGAAATGCTGTCAGAGTGCCCGATGAGGTTATGGCGAGTGCGGGAACGGCTCGCTTTGTTCTTGACGGAATTGACGCGGAAGGAAACAGACTCGTCAGCGCGCGCGGCGAGCTTCGGGTCATTGATACCGCTTTCCCCGGCGGGCGTGAGCCGAAGGAGTGTGCGCCGAGCGAGCTTGATCAGCTCCGCGCCGAGATCGAATCGCTTCGCGGAGAGATCGAAGCACTGAAAAAGGGAGCGGCATAAGATGGCTTCGAGATTTTTTAAGAATTACGACGGATATAAGATAACGTACCCATTCGGTTCTCGCGTGATATTTGGCAAAAAGGAGCACCACTCGGGCACCGATCTTGTAGCGATTGCCGAAAACGGCGGCGCGGTGTCGGATTATGTGGTTGCGTTCGACTCGGGTGAGGTCATCGAGGCGGGATATAACTCGCGCTCGGGGTATTATTGCAAGATAAAGCACGACGAAACGCTCGTCACGCTCTATTGCCACTTCAAAAAAGGCACGCTTCGGGTGAAAAAGGGCGATAAGGTGGTAAAAGGGGAGATCCTTGGCTATATGGGCAGTACGGGCAGAAGCACGGGGGCACATTTGCACTTCGGGATCTCGCTTTTCGGCGAGTGGGTCGATCCGGAAAAATATTTTGATAAGAATCTAAGTGAGGTTAATAAATTGACAGTAACGCAGGAAAGAAAAATGCTGAAACGCGGTGCCAAGGGCGAAGAGGTCAAGCTTTTGCAGACGCTTCTCAACTTTCACGGCGCAAGTCTTGAATGTGACGCAAGCTTCGGTCCCGCAACCGCGAAGGCTCTTGCCGAGTTTCAAAAGAACCGCGGAATCACGGCAGACTCGGTCGCGGGCGTTGTCACTTGGCAAGAATTGATGAAAATCGCAAAAAATACTTGACAAATCGGGTAAAATAATATATTATTATATTATCTTATAATTACCCGAAAGGATCAATGAAAATGAAAAAGAGATTGATCGCAATGCTTTTGCTTTTCTCAATGCTTTTTGCGGGCGTTGCCTGCACGGGCGAAGGTGAAGTCACCACAGCCCCCGAGGAAACCACAAAAGCACCCGAAATTGAAGTAACCACCGCTGCGCCCGAGACCGAGGCGACCGAGCCCGCTCCCGAGACTACCGCCGAACCCGAATCCACGGTTCTCGACAAGAGCAAGAAATACAATTTCCTCTTTATCGGAAACAGCTATACTCATTATAACGATATGCCCGAGCAGATCTTTGCGAAGATACTGAAGGCGGCGGGCTATGATGCCACCGTCACCCGTATCACCAAGGGCGGATGGTATCTGATCGATTCCGCAAAGTCGACCGACGAGGTCGGCGCGAAGGTTGACTCCGCGCTTAAGCTCCGCGATTATGATTACATCGTCCTGCAGGAGCAGAGTACCTGCCCCGCGGCAACTCCCGCAAAGTTCTACACGGGTGTTCGAAACCTTGTTGAAAAGGTCAAAGCCGACGGCGCGACCCCGATCCTTTACGGAACTTGGGGCAGAAAAGAGGGGCACAGCGTTCTCAAGGAAAACGGCTGGACCAACGAGAGTATGACCTGGATGATCAGCGCGGCTTACGAGGCGATCGGCGCCGAGCTCGGTGTTGACGTTGCTTATGCGGGCCTTGCTTTCTTTGACGTTCACAACAATAACAAGAACATCAACCTCTATGATTCCGACCTGACCCACCCCAACGCTACGGGAAGCTATCTCGCGGCGATGACGATCTTTGCGAAGATCACGGGTGTCGACCCCACCACGGTCGATTACAATGCAAATCTTACCGATGAAGCGGCGGCTGTCCTCAAGGAAGCGGCTCGCAAGGCTGTTTGGGAGACCCCTGAGATACCCGCACAGTATAAAACTTCCTCTGTCGGCGTTGAGTACGATCTCGGCTATACCGTTGATGCATCCGGTATGAAGAATCTGACCGCATTCCCCAAATCTGAGCTCATTTCGGTGCTCAAGGGCGGCACCTACCCGAACGGCAAGACCTTCTCGGGCATCCTCGGAACAAAGAATGCCGTAGCTTCGAAGGAGTATTCGACCACGGGACTTACCGACGCGCAGAAGGCTGACATTGCCGACATTGGCTACGGTGTTTCGGTAATAGGTATCGAAAAAATGGATTCCTCCGCAAAGGGCTACACCACAGCTGTCGAAAACCTTGTCAACGGCCACTGGGGCAACTCCTTTATGGCAAATTTCGTCTTTGATGATAAGACCTACAATATTAAGGGTGAAGTCGATGAGAACTCGGATTACTCATGCCTTATTACGCTCAATTTCGGCTCGAAGCATAAGTTTGATGCAATGGGCTTTTCTTCGGGAAGCCTGAAGGGATTCCCCGGCGTTGCCGAGGTTTACGTCAGCGATGATGGAGTTAATTGGACGAAGGTTCCCACGGCTTGCTGGGATAACGTCAACGGCACAAAGCTTGTCGATTGCGGAAAGACTCCCGCCGATCCTTGGAACGGCAATACAGCAACGATTACCTGCCTCTTTGATATGGAGGGCGTAACCGGACAGTATATTCGTATCGGCGTTGTGATCGGACGTAATGATGACGCCGCGAAGTACAACACCATCAACACACGTGAAATTCTCGTTTACGGCGAAAAGCTTAATTAAATGAAACAGATAAAAAAGATTTTCGGGGCAAAATATTGCCCCGAAAGTATCATAAATAACGTTCTTTTCCTGCTTGTCGTGCTGATCCTTGTTGCCGCGTGCTTCCCCACGATGGGCAAGGAGCCCGAGCTGATCGAGTATGAGGTTGGCGGTCGTGTGCCGACGGATATTTATATCAGGCAGTTCGATGCATGGCAAAAGGGACAGATCGAGCTTGATCTTGAAGTAGACCGCAGACTTGCCGCGCTTGAAAACCCGTATGACCCCGCCGAGCGACGCGAATCGGGTGCGGCTTACAGCTGGGATTACGCGTTTTTTGATGGAAAATACTATTCCTATTTCGGCATCGCGCCGATCATCACCGTCCACGCGCCGATATACGCGCTGACGGGCAAGCTGCCGAATATACCGCTTACTTGCCTGATCCTTGCCATCGTGGCGGTGATAACAACTGCGCTTGCCTATCGCGAGGTCGTGATCCGATTTATCAAAAAGCCGAATCTTTGGCTATTTCTGCTCGGACTCGCGGGAACAGTTTGCGCAAGCGGAGTTTACCTCGGCGTGCTTTGCTCGGATATGTATTACGTTGCCGTGCTCTCGGCGCAGACCTTCTCGATGGCTTTCGTCGCCCTCGCGGTTCGCTCGATGAGGGAAGAGATGCTGTGGGCGAGAATGATAATGCTCGTCCTTGCCGCACTTGCGCTGACGCTGACCGTCTGGTCGCGCCCAACCGTCGCGCTGATGTGCGTCGCAGTTTTCCCGCTCTTTATCGAATTCATTTTCAAGATCCGCAAGGATACTCTGAAGGACGGGCTTCTGACAGTTGCATCCTTCGCACTCCCCCTGATCGCGGGTGCGCTTGCCGTAATGTGGTATAACAACGCGCGCTTCGGCTCGCCACTTGATTTCGGAGCGAATTATCAGCTCACGGTAAGCGACGTTTCGCTGAATACGATCGATCTCAAGTACCTTTTCTCGTCCTTCTTCTCTTATTTCCTCTGCCCGATGTGGCAAAGCGAGGCGAAGCCCTTCATCGAGATGCAGAGAATTATGGTATTGCCCAAAGAAGCAAGGTATTTCTATGCCGACCGCGCCTGCGGAGTCTTTGCTTACGGTCTGCCCCTCGGTATTCTTCTCTATCCCCGCCTCGCGCTTATCGAAAAGCATCGCGGCGAGAGGGATGCGTGGAAAACTGCTGTGGTATGTGCGACAGCCATTCTCGCCCTTGGCATAGCCTTCTCGGATTTCTGCCTCGGCGGAGTCAATATGAGATACGTTTATGATATTTCCGTGATACTCGCAATGATATCGGCGGCTGTTCTTATGAATCTGACCGAGAAGAGCGAGGGTTACGAAAAGCCGATATTCGGCGTTTTGACCGCTGCTCTTTCAGTGATTTCGATATGGACGAATGTCGGAGTTGTTGAGACGATCAGAAAGGTGTTATCATGAAAAAATTCATAAGCTTTATTCTCGCTCTTCTTATGATGATTCCGATTTTTGGATGTACGGACGTTCCCGAGGAGACTCTTCCTCAGGAAACGACCTCTCCCGAAACCGAAAAAGAAGAGACTTATCTTAAATTAATTGAAAACGGAGAGCTTTTGTATACTCTCGTTCGTCCCGAAAAATGCTCTACAACCCTTTTTTCGGCAATCAAAAGCATAAAATCCACAATTGAGGAGAAGCTCGGTATCTCTGTCAAGGATACGGATGACTGGGTGCAGGGCAAGCCCATGGCTGGTGAATATATCAGCGAAGGTGCTGAAATACTCGTTGGCGAGACAAACCGCCGTGAGAGCCGCGAGGTCTATCTCACTCTTTCTGTGGGTGAGTATGCCATCCGCGCTGTTGGAAACAAGATCGTTATCATCGGCTATAACGATAATCTCACGGTTGTTGCCACAGAGAGATTTATAAACGATTATATAGTCGCTGCCGAGGGAGGCGAGCCTCTCATTCCCGAAAGTCTCAATATTATTGACTCGGCGTATTCATCCGAAAATGGTAAAAAGGACGAAGCTATAGTGGAAAATATTACACCCGTTGGCGAATTATTCAAGGCAGAGACCGAAAAATGGGTAGCCTGCGAGATCGAATTTGAAAGCTCAAAGGAATACGAAAATCCGGTTTATACTGTTGACACCGACGTTATTTTTTATAATAAGTCAAGCGGTACTGCGCTCAAAGTTCCTGCATTTTGGGACGGAGGACTGAGCTGGAAGGTTCGTTTCGCACCCACAGAGGTTGGTGAGTGGAGCTTCTATACCGTATGTACCGATACAGCGAACAGCGGTCTTCATCATCGCGGCGGTAGCGTGATCTGTAAGGAATACTCGGGTAATCTCGATATCTACAAGCACGGATTTGTCAAGACCGAGCCGGGTAAAAACTATTTTGTGTACGATGACGGTACCCCCTTCTTCTATCTTGGTGACACTCATTGGACGCTTGCGATAGAGGAGATCGACGGATACGGCTCCGTTGAGACCCAAAAGGTCGCGGGTATCACCAAGGAGATCGCAGATCAGTACGGCATCACCTCGCAGTTTGATTATATTATGAACTACCGTGCCGAGCAAGGATATACCGTTATTCAGTCGCAACCCCTTTATTGGTGGGACGTCAACGATCAGATATGGTTTCAGGATGGAGCCGAAAATATCTTCACCCTTGGCGTAAATGACTTTATGCTGGAAAAGTTCGAGCAATATGATCGCTATTTTAAAATAATAGCTGATTACGGACTTGTTCATTCAAATACTCAGTTTGGATATCCAACGACCTTAATGAGTGCATATTTCGGCGGAAAGATTACTGACGAGCAGCTTGAAAAGCTCTCTCGCTATTGGGTTGCAAGGTACAGCGCATATCCCGTTATGTGGGCGACCACGCAGGAGGGCGACAACGACTATTACGGTGTTGACCGCGGCGACTGCGCGGCAACTCCCGAGACAAATCCGTGGTTCTACGTAATGGACTGGGTCGCAAAATATGATCCGTACGATCATCCGTCCACATGTCATCAGGAAAATTCGATTTATACCCGTGTTGAAAATTCACGCTTTGATGATTCGGAAAATCACTCTTGGTACGCGGCACAGTATAACTATGCTTTCAACGGAATAAATTGGGAGTGGGCAAAGGAGTTTTACAATAATTACGGCTGTAAGCCCGTTGTAAACTACGAGGGTCCGTATGACCATTGGGACGAAAGCGGCGGAAGCGGATATGGTGTCCGTATCCAAGCGTGGGGTGCGTATATGAACGGTCAGTTCGGATACGGCTACGGAGCACAGCCCATATGGAGCATTTTCTGGGCGCAAAACGGATATCCCGACTACGAAACCAGAACGATAATCGACTCATACGGCGAGACCTTTGATAAAGGACTGAACTGGATAGAGGGACTGTATCTGGAGTCCGGTGAGCAGATAACTTATATCAAAGATTATCTTCAGAAATATGAATGGTGGCGCCTTGTGCCCTGCTTCAATAAATCCTATTTCTATCAGCCCGGCTCTTGCAAGTATTCAGTGTCGCACATCGGAAACGAGCTTTATCTCGGCTACTTCTATGGCAATAACACCAACGGTAAGCTTGGCAAGCTTACGGCAATGGCAAACGGCGAATACGAGGTTCAATGGTTCAGTTGCATCACCGGCGAATACGGTGATGCATTCACCGTGACGGTTACCGACGGAACATATACACTCCCCGCTAAACCTGACGCGGGAGATTGGGTGATCTCGGTCAAGATCAAAAAATAACAAACAAAACGGATACAGCCGCGGCTGTATCCGTTTTGTTTTATTCAAACTCCTCAATCGTCCATTTTGTGCATTGGATCGAAGTGAATTTATCGTCCGTATATCTTTCGTAATAGACGGTGATGAGTGAGCCGTCGGGGAGCTCGGCGGTGGCGGGGTAGCCGAGGTCGTTACAGTAAGCTTCGGTGAGGATGTGTTCCTCGCCCCAGGTCTTTCCGCCGTCGCGGCTTATCATAACGCGCTCGCCGAAGGGAGCTTCGCGGCGGCCGTATGTGAGAATGAGCGCGCCCGAGGAGTGGAGCAAAAGGTGAGGGGGCGAGCCGCTGATACCGAGGCATTCGGGATGCGAAAAGCTCTTGCCGCCGTCGGTCGATGTGCAGTTGAAGATCGAGAATTTGTGCGGCACACCCTCGCCCTGTGCGCGGATGGAGCCGACGATCGTGCCGTCGGGCAACTCAACTGCGTGGGGCTCGTGCATATTGCTCTTGCCAAGTCCCTCGGGGAAGTCGATCTTGCAGAGCTTCTGCCAGGTCTTTCCGTCATCTGCACTCTCAAAGGCGTAGATCGCGCCCTGCTCAAGCGAATCGTCGCCCGAGTGGAATTCCTTGCCGAGGAAGAAAAGCTTGCCGCTCTTCAATTTGATCGGTCCGTGCGGTGCCGTAACGGGCACCTTGACAGCCTCGCCCCAAGTGTTTCCGTAATCCTGAGAGAGACGGACGAAGGAGCCGTATTTATTGTGATCTTCGGGCATATTGGCATATCCGTTCAGTATACCCTCCGCCATCGGGCGGGTGACGTCGTTGGCATAGCTGTCGATCCAGCCGCGTCTTTCGGCGTAAAACTGCCAGGGGTGGCAGAAATAGGTCAGAAGCATCTTGCCGTCACCGAGGTAGGTTATTCCCGCGTCGCGGTCGTCAAGGTAGGTGTCGTTGATGACGATGGGCGGAGTCCAGCTCTCGCCGCCGTCAAAGCTTTTGTAAAGGAAGTTTTTGCCGAAAACGCAAAGGTGTCCAAGTCTGTTACCTGAGCAAACGGTGTAAAGCACGCCGTTTTCGTCAATGCAAACGGTTGGCCAACCCTGATAGCGGTAAAATCCGTTTTCGGTGCGTCCAATGATGATGTGTTTCATTATCCGATCTCCTCTCTTTCAACTCTGGTCTTGCCTGCGTGCAGGCTGCGCCTCAGCGCGGAGTATGCAAGGTAATGGTCAAAATAGCGTTCAATCTCAAATTCGTGGCGGCCGAAGGAGTCAAAGAGGGCATTGAAGGCATCGAAAGCCTCGTCAGCCTTGCCCTCGGCGGTGAGGATCATAGACTCTGCAAGCCCCGTGCAATACTCGGCGTGGAGCTCAAGAAGTCGCAGCGAGAGGCCGGAGATCCTTCTTTGCGGCATCTTTCTCCACGCGCGGAGCTTCTTTGCCATTTCCGCGCAAAGGGGAGCGATATCTTTGAGCGCTTCTGCACGTTCGGGAGAGACGAGCTTCCTTGCCGTTGCCGATCTGTGCGGAACTTCGAGGTAATTGACATCAAAGATATCCGAGATCTTTTCGAGATATTCGGAAATCTCGCGCCAATTTTCGCCGTAAGCGTGGCTGAAATAGTCCTCGCGAAGCTCCTTAAAGCTTACGTCCTTGTCGTACATCGCGCGCGAGTAGACGTAGAAGGGGAAACCGTTTGGGAAGAAGGAGCGCTGTGAGCCGTCCTGAATGATGCCGAAGAATCCCGCGTCGCGGTAGGCGCGGACGTCCTCGTAAAGCCGCTCGGCAAGGCGAATGCCGCCGATGTCATAGTACTGATGTACCCAAAAATGATATTCATAGCAGAATTTCGGTGTGAAAGCGGTCTCCTGCCACCCCTCGGAATAGCGGATGTAGTCCCCGAGATCGCTCGGGAAGACGTTTTTGTTCAATATGAACTTCGGCAGTTCCTTGCCCGTGGCGGACATATCGGGCGTTTCGGTATAGTCGCGCGTGATCGCCGCAAGCAGAAGCACAAAGCGGTCGGGGTTCTTGATCTTTTCGGTCACGGGCGGGAAGGCGGTGTCGTAATACGCGATATAGGCAATTCGGGTGGCAAGTCCGCGTGCCGTCAGCTCCTCGTCGATGGCGTTGAGAAGCATAACGTACCAATCCGAAACGGTTTGCTTTTTGCATTCCTCGCACTCGCAATGGTTATTCCTGTTGTCGGCGAGCCAGACGTGGAGGTAGTTTACCTGCGGGCTGATCTCGGCATAATCGGCGATCGCCTTTGCGACGATCTCGCGCGCTTTCGGATTCGACATGCAGAAGTTTGTGTTCAGCGCAACGCCGTGATAAAGCGAGCGCGAGCCCTCGGTGAACGCGACGAAATCGCGGCTTTCCTCGGGGATCGGATTGCCCGCGTCCTTCGTCCAGCCCTCGGTTGTGTCGATCCCGAAGGGCTCAGCCGTCCAGCCGTGTCCCATATCCTGAAAGATGAGCGATCTCTTCGCGATCTCCGCTTCGCAGGCGCGCTTCCATTGAAGCACCTGCTCCGAGGTGATCGGCTCGGGCGAGCGGTTGGCGAGATTGTTTTTGTGATCGTAATAGGAATTATAGTAGGTTTTAGGGTTGTCGAACTCGATCATATAGGAGTTGAGCCCGATCTTGGGGGAGAAATCGATGGTTTCGATCATCGAGGCCTGATACTCCGCGCCCTCGTTGCATTGCGCGCGGACGCGAAGGTCTGCCATTTTGCGGTAATTGACCGCTTTGAGGTCCGTCACGGGGATGAACTCGCCGTCAACGCCGGGATATAGCCAACGGCAGCCGTTCTGACGCAGATATTCGTAGACTGCGATCAGCAGCGCGCGCGGATTGCTGCCCGCGATGATGCCGCCGTGCTCGTTTGTGTTGATGACGATAACGTCGTCAAGCTCGGGCTCGTCGGTCTCGGGCAGATCGATGCCGATGTCGGCAGAGAGTGCGAGAACGAAGCCGTCACCGTCGCGCTCGTCGGTCGTGATCTCGATCTCACCGCAGCGGGGCATCATCATTCGAAGATACTTCTTCAGTTCCTCGGCGGCGAAATCAACGGTGGGATGATTGGAATATTTGAATATCTTATACATTTTTCAGTTCCTCAAGCTGACGGAGAGCCGCTTCGACGATGCGATCTGCGCTGTCGGAGGCGGTGCAGGCGTTGACCTTGCTGACTCTCGATTCATAAGCTGTGCTTTCGTGGACGATCTTGGTCGCGATATATCCGTGCGTGCCGTTTGCAAGCTCGAAAATAACGGTGTTTTCAAAGGGAGAAGCCGCCTTGATCCGCTTTCCGACCTCGGTGAAGATCTCGGAGGGCAGACCGACGATCGCCCAGTCGCCAAGGCGGATGGTGTGGATCTCGAAGGGGATTTCGGGGCTGACATCATCGTCAGACTCAAGATACTCTGTCGCAAAGGCTCTCGACATCGAATCGTGCGAAGCCATATCCTTGGCGATCCCCTGCGCCCACGCGTAGTCGGCGTCCGATTTATAGCGGCGCGCGAGGATGAGGTTCTTCGAGATCGAAGCGATCTCGGGAGCGGAATTATCAGCCTTAATGTCGGCGTTGATCTCAACGACGGTGGATGTCAGACCCGCGCCGATAGCCTCGGGCGCGTTTTTCGTGCCGCCGTAGTAGGAATCCGAGGTGGTGCCGAGCCAGTCGATGCAGTTGATGTCGCCTGCTGTGCCGTTGAAGAAGAGAACGAAGATGCCCTCGCCGTAAACTCGCTTCAGACCTCTGCGAAGCGCACCGGGGAAGTCGGCGCTGAAACTCTTCTTGTTCTTTGCGTGGCAGTCGGGGTGGTTGGCATAGTTGACGATAAATCCGCGCACGTCGCCCTCGGCGGAGTCGATACGCATCACGTTGACGGCGTAGTCGGGGGTGCTGATCGGCGCAACCATAAGCTCGCGGTGCGCGCGGTTGGGATTCATCTTGATCGAGCCGTCGGTAAGGCGGATGTCGCGGCAGAAGCTGTAACGGCTTTCCTCACCCTTGCCCGTGCCGATCGAGGCATCGGAAAGATTCTTATATGCCTCAATAGCGGCGGTGATCGCGCCATTTTCGGTCACGGAAGCAACCTCGGGGTCGGGAGGACAGAGCCAAAGCTGATAGTCGCAGGCGCCGCCCGTGTGGGTGTGAGTCGCGCCGACGAGGATGCGGTCAAAGGGCACGCCCGTGGCATCCGAAATGGTCTGACGGATGCGGTCGGCGGTGTTTACGTGGAAGGAGAGGGTGTCGACGGACACAAGGATAAGACCGTTACCGTCAACGTCGAAAGCCGCGGCGGTGGCAAGGAGCTTGCCGCGCGCGGGCTCGCTTGTCAGACACGGTGTGAAACCGCCGGGGATGAGCTTGCCCACGGGCGGGGTTATATCAAATTCGGAAAATCCAACTCTTAACATGGTCTTTAACCTACCTTTAATTGAAGTATTTGGGCTTTACGGGGAGTCCTGTCTTTGCCGATTCAACTGCGGCGAGGCAGACGGCAACCGTGTTGGAGCCCTCGATGACGTCGATCTCGAGCTCCTTGTTGCCAAGGATGATGTCGCACATATCGGCGATCTCGGCGGTCATATTGTGGTGGTTGATGTCGATCGGGATCTGCTCCTCCTTGAAGGAGTGCTTGCCCTTTTCATCAATGCAGGGCGTGAAGAGGGTGATATATGGCGATTTGTTGTCGCCGAGGATGGTCCCCTTCGAGCCGAAAAGCTGGGTGCGCATCGTGTAGGGGCGCTTGCAGCCGATCGAGGTCAGCACCTTTCCGATGACTTCGTTCGGGTATTTGAGGATCGAGATCGTGCAGTCGTCAACGGGCCAATCGGTGAGCACCTTGTGGTTTGCGTAGGCAAAGACCTCGGTGGGGTCGCCCGCGATCCAGCGGAGGAGGTCCATCGCGTGGCAGCCGCCGCCGACAACGGGATGGCGGATGTAGGAGGTATCTTTGCGCCATTCGCCTCTGCCGAGGATCGAGTAGTCGTGCGCGTATTCGGATTCAACGTAGAAAAGCTCGCCGATGTCGCCGCGGTCGACCATTTCCTTCATCAGCGCGAAGGCGGGAGTCTTGCGGCAGACCTGACCGACCATGAATTTCTTGCCCGATGCGCGTGCGGCGGCAATGATAGCCTCGCATTCATCAAGTCGCATTGCAAGCGGCTTTTCGCAGAGCACGTGATAGCCTGCTTCGAGCGAATCGACACACTGATCCTTGTGGAAGGAGTCGGGGGAGCAGACGACAACGCAGTCAAAGCCTCCCGCGCGGAGCATATCCTTGTAGTCGGTGTAATATGTCGGGAGCCCGTGCTTTTCGGCGCGAGCCTTAACACCCGCCTCGTCAACATCGCAAAGCGCGGCGAGGACGGCGTTTTCATTTCTGAGGATACCCTCAATATGACTGCGGCCGATGCCCTCGGTGCCAATGACGGCAAAACGAATTTTATTATCCATAAGTCTTCCTCCGATCGATGAAGTTTTTCTCTAAGATAATTGTACCACGCCCGCGCAGGGATGTCAAGAACAATTTAACTATATCAGCGGAAAAGTTTTGATCAAACTTTTTCAAAAGTTTGCGGTTTCTTAAGGCAGAGCCTTAAGTCGCGCTCCGCAGAGCGCGAAACATCCTCTTGTGCTTCGAACAGACTGCGCCCCGTCGGCGGTTCGGAAGGAGTAAAATCTCCCCTTGCGGGAGATTTTTGCTCCTTCATTCTTTAGACAAAATAATCCCGCGCGCCGCTGACTCCCCTCCCAACCCTCCCGCAAGCGGGAGGGCATTTCAAAGCCTCCGGCTTATTTCATCGGCAAAGCCGATGTCCCGCGAGTGCTCAAATCCCGCGCAGCTACAGAGATTTCGCCGATATCCAAGTAATTTTGCCTCGGCAAATCGGGACCTATCCCCCACCCCCTTCCCGTGAACCGGGAAGGGGAGCTTAAGAGTGCGGGCTTTATCGTTAAGCGTTCTAAACTCGCGGTTGTAAAAAACTTGAATATCCGCTGATTGACAAAGAGCTTGAATACTGGTATAATAATGACATAAGATGGCCGTCTTAAATAATATTTTGGAGATTTGATATGAATTCGATAGGTACAAATATTAAAAGACTTCGACTGAGTAAGGGCGACACGCAGGAAAGGCTTGCAGAAGAGCTGCACGTTTCTTGTCAGGCAGTATCAAAATGGGAAAACAGCGCCGCGCTGCCGGATATTTCAATGCTTCCGCTTATTGCCGATCATTTTGGCATAACGATAGACGAACTTTTGGGTCATAAGCTGAATTCTTATACTTATAAGGAACGATTTGTTCGGCTTATGTATCACAGCGGTGTTTTGTCCTTTAACGAGGATGGAAGCTATATCATCAATACCGAAAATTTCACGACAAATGCGCAGATTGCCAAGATAGGTGAATGCTTTGCCGACCTTATCCGAGAAAATAATCTGACCTTTGACGTAATTATGGGGATGGCATATCACGGAATCGCGTTCTCCTCCGCAGCCGCATTTTCGCTCTATCAAAAATACGGAGTTAGCGCCTCGTATTGCTATGATCGAAAATGCCCTGACAGCCGTGGGCGCGAGATATGCGGTTATACGCTAAATAAAGGCGATAAAGTTATTCTGATTGATGATGTCATCGGCTCGGGAAATTCTTTGGACGCAAGGCTTGAATCCTTGATTTCCGAACACGGAGTAGATGTGGTTGCCGTGCTCTGTATTGTGGATTCACAAACCGAACGTAAGGATAACAATATTGGTAGCGATTATATACGAAATAAGTACGGTGTGGGAATTTACACACTTGTTTCGGATAGCGACATACAGACCGCGCTCGAGAAGCGTATTATTGTAGTGTAACCTTGTTCGAACGACAGCAGGTAAAATAAAATCCATATATCAAAGTCAGAATACCGTATTTTACCAAAAAATAATACCGCAGAGTGGAGCATTCCCTCTGCGGTACAATTAATTATACCATATTTTTTGCTAAAAAACAAGACTTGTATTTGCATTTTTAGTGTGATATAATATCAAAACCATAAATTCAGGAGGATTTGCCATGATCTGTAACGCGATTGACGAAGTTTTGTTTTGGGATGAGCTTGATGTGCTTAAGGATTTCTACGCCAAAAGTACAGCATTGTTTTTCCCCCACGATCCGAAAGGCGCAACAAAGTTTTATTTGGATTTTATCAAGAACCAATTTCCGACGAAAGAGGACTTTATTGTTCGCTTCGAACGCTACGCCGAGGTCGGCGGTCCGCTTTGGATCGCGGGTAGAAATCAGTTTTGCGATGATATTGACAGGACGAAAATGCTAAAAGCTATAAAGTATAGCTCGATTACAAACGGAGAAGAGAGAGCCAAGCGAGCATCTTCAATATGGGACAGACACACCGAAATTGATGAATTCTATTCAAATAATATTTTGTATGCCGCCGAGAATCATATCCTTGAACTGACGATCGGTGCGGGCGGCGGTACGACGGCGGTGATGCGCCGTATGAAGGCAAACGATTATTATATGGGCGTGGATATCGACTTCGTCTGCGCAAAAAACGCCGATGCGATTGCGAAATATTACGGTGTGAACGGGCTTGGTATCGCGTCGTCTCTTTGGAATCTTCCGTTTGAGGACGGAGTGTTTACTTCGATTTGTTGTTCATACGGACTCGGAGAGTGCAGAGAGGTTCCGACAATATTGAAAGAAGCCGCACGGGTCCTTGCCCCCGGCGGAAGAATGGTATTGCGCCTTGAGTTTCCCGCCAAGGCTCAAAGAAGAAATATATTTGATCTCTACGATTTTACAGACGGGGAGAGAAGCGAGCTTTTGCGCAAGGTCAGAATGTACGCAGATTATGAGCAGATTGAGGAACTTCTCTGCGATCTCGGACTCAAAAAGCTTGATATTCTCCATATCGAGGGCTCGGGGCATGTGATCGTGTTCCAAAAGTAAGATAATCCCCGATTTCTCGGGGATTTTTAAGACATTGAGGTCAATTAACAACGACAGTCCATTTAACTTTGACTGATTTGCCCTCGTCATCTTTTACTATGATGTCAAAGGTGCCTGCTGAACTATTTCTGCCGACCTTCCAAGTCCATGTTACAATACCGTTTGAATCGCTGATTTTGGGATTGAGATCTTTTGAGGTTGATGGACCGGATTTGTAGTTAACTTCTATATAATATAGGGTGTTAGCCTTTCCATGTACGGTGACAGAAACAACCTCGTTTCTCGAAGCAGTCACCGGCCATGAAACGATCGTAATGCCCTCGTCCGTTGAAGGAGATACGGTTTCTTCGGGAGCGGTAGTGATTTCAGGCTCTATGGTAGTTTCAGGTGTTTCAATCGTACTGCCATCTGCACAGACTTTGCACGCGCGCTCTTTTCCGATTGCTTTTGCATCGGTAGCGTAACCGGAGTAAATGAACCAACTATCGTCTAAAGTCCAACAATCCTTGCTGTAATGCCATACATATCCTTCGGTTACCCAATAAACTGTTCTTTCATCTTCAGGATTGCTTGTGCTTTCAGGAGTTTTCGTGGTTTCGGGAATTCTGGTGGTTTCAGGAGTTCTGGTGGTTTCAGGAGTTTTTGTAGTCTCGGGAGTTCTTGTAGTTTCGGGAGTTCTTGTAGTTTCAGGAGTGCTCGTAGTTTCGGGAGTTCTTGTAGTTTCGGGAACTCCCGTTGTTTCCGGAGTTCTCGTAGTCTCGGGAGTTCTCGTAGTCTCGGGAGTTCTTGTAGTCTCCGGAATACTTGTGGTTTCGGGAATTATCACGGTACTATCGGAAGAGCATATACTGCAAGCATGGGTTTTACCGTTAGAATAAGCTTCACTTGCGCTTCCTTCATTGAGCTTTAAGAAAAATGATACTTTTATGA
This sequence comes from Eubacteriales bacterium, assembly GCA_045541375.1. Lineage (GTDB taxonomy): Bacteria > Bacillota > Clostridia > Oscillospirales > CAG-272 > CAG-390. The sequence continues at coordinate 21,534 of JAZQJB010000110.1, forward strand.
CACTACATTCTTTGCTTTCGTGCCAAGCTACTCCGCTGTCAAACCAATATACAATCAGTTCGCCATTTTTATCATAGGTCTTAGGATATTTTGGTTCATCGGGCTCTTCTTCTTGTGTAGTTTCGGGTGTGCTCGAAGTTTCCGGAATAATGGTAGTTTCAGGTGTATTGGTAGTTTCCGGAACTCTTGTTGTATCGGGTGTGTTTGAAGTTTCGGGAATTACAACTGTACTATCTGCAGAACAGGTTTTGCAAGCGCGTTCTTTGCCGTTGGAATATGCTTCGTTAGCGGTTCCAATATGGATTTTTGCGGAATCGGCGTTAATTATCGTGCTGCATTTTGCACTTTCATGCCATACAGTCCCGCTTTCGAGCCAATAAACGATAATATCTCCGTTGGAGTCATATTCTTTTGGATATTTTTCGGTTTCAGATATTGTAGACTCCGGCGCTGTGTCTGTTGTATTTGTTGTAACTTCTGTAGTGACGGTCGAGTTATTCGATGACTCGGGAAGTTCGGTTAAATCAACCGTTTCTTCGCTTGTTTCAATACTTTCCGATATTTCACCAATTATTTCGCCGCAAGAGGAAAGAAGGGCAGAGAGGGAGAGTATTGTTACTAAAATAAGTATTAGATTCTTGGTGAATGTTTTCATATTTTTCTCCATAAATATAAAAAGTGCGCCAACCGAAGCCGACGCACAAAAAACACATCAGCTCGAATTGTCGCCAAACAAAACCTTTTACAAAACCCATAAGCATGTGCAAAAGAAGAGCATCTGTATTTTTATCATAGATAAAAATACACATACTTAGGGTGTTTTATTCGGTTTTGTTTGGCATCCTTATTATACCACATATTTTTACGTTTGTAAACAGGATTTGTTAATATTGAACAAAGCGAGCCTCACCGCAAGGGCGAGGCTCGCTTTGTTCCGAACCGCCTGCGGGGCGCAGTCGGTTCGAAGCGCAGGGGATAGTTTCGCCCTCTGCGGAGGGCGACAAAAGAAACTTTTTGAAAAAAGTTTCTTTTGAATCTTCAAAAACTTTCCCGCTGTTATTCTTCTTCGTTTTCGAGGGATTCCGCGACCTTCAGCATGATCGCGCACTCGATTCGTTTCTTGAACAGCTTACATCCGTACTCGTAAACGCCGTTTACGCTGCCGGTTGCGTGGTAGGAGTTCGCGGCGCAGCCGCCGGAGCAGTAGAGTCTTGCCCAACAGTCGCGGCATTCCTCTCTCGAATATGCCGAGCAGGAACGGAATTCGTCGCGGATGGCGTCGTTCGTTACGCCCTTCCAGATGTCGCCGAGGAGGTATTTTTCGTCGCCGACGAACTGATGGCAGGGATAAAGGTCGCCCCAGGGGGTGACAGCCATATACTCGGTGCCCGAGCCGCAGCCGGAAATTCTCTTATAAATGCAGGGGCCGCCCTCGAGGTCGAGCATGTAGTGATAGAATGTGATCGGCTTGCCGCGCTTCTTGCGGTCCATCATCTCAAAGGCGAGCTTTTCATACTGATCGTAAAGCACGGGCAGATCCTCGTCGCCGAGTGCGTAGGGGTCGCCGGGAGGGCAGACTACGGGCTCCATCGAAAGCTCGGTAAAGCCTTCGTCAGCCATGTGGATGATGTCGGAGCAGAAATCGGTGTTGAACTTTGTGTATGTACCGCGCATATAGTAGCCCTTGTCGCCGCGGCGGGTGACGAATTCCTTGAACTTCGGAAGGATCAGGTCATAGCTGCCCTGACCGTTCACGGTCTTGCGGAGATTGTCGTGCACGTGGCGTCTGCCGTCGAGCGAGAGAACGACGTTGTCCATCTCTTTGTTGGCAAAATCAATTACGTCATCGTCGATCAGCACGCCGTTTGTCGTCAGCGTGAAGCGGAAATGCTTGCCTGCGGCTTCCTCGATCGAGCGCGCGTAGGCAACGAGATCCTTGACGACCTGCCAGTTCATCAGCGGCTCGCCGCCGAAGAAGTCGACTTCAAGATTGTGGCGGGTTCCCGAATTTTCAACAAGGAAATCGAGCGCGCGCTTGCCAACCTCAAATGACATCAGGGCGCGTTCGCCGTGGAATCGACCCTGTGCCGCAAAGCAATATTCGCAGTTGAGGTTGCAGGTGTGCGCGACGTGCAGGCAGAGTGCCTTGACGATGTTTGAATTGTTCTTGAGCTTACCGACGAGGGGCGCGTAGATATCCTCGGCGTAAAGTTTGCCGTCGGTTTTAAGCTCTTCAACGTCGGAGATCGTGTCGCGGATGTCCTCTTCGGTGATACCCTCGGAGGCGAATTTTTCAAGGCAGATCGAGACGATCTCGTCCGCCGACTTGGTTTCGTAGAGATTTATGACGTCATATGCAAGATCATCAACCGCGTGAACCGCGCCCGAGCCGACGTCAAGGACGATATTGTAACCGCCAAGTTTATAGGAATGGATCATTTTTTACCTCATATCATTTAATAAGCCGCCGCTGTGTGCGGCGGCTTATTTCGTAATTACTTTGCCTTCTTCTCGCAAGCCTGGTTAGCAACACCGCAAGAGGTCTTGCAAGCGGACTGGCAGGATGTCTGGCACTCGC
>JAZQJB010000111.1:0-7499 GCA_045541375.1 Eubacteriales bacterium
AGAATGTGCCGCCCTCGTAAACGGGCAGAGCCGCGGTCATTGCCTCGCTCTGATTCTTGATGTCAAGCTGATCCGATGCGAGGGTGAGCGTCTTTGTGCCGTCCGCTTCCTCGGTCAGCGATTTATGAATGAGCGTAAACAGCTGATTTATCGCCTTGGTGTAACCCGAGTCGGTAAAGGAGAAAATGACGATCTTGTTTCCGACAGCCTTGATCGTATATTCGCCGTAGGTCAGACCCTTTGTAACCTCTGCGGTCTCGGGATAGTTTGTCGCGCCGATAAGTATCTCGAGTGCGGAGGAATCGTGTGTCGCGCCGTCCTTGATCCAGTCATCGCCGAGCTCGGGGGAAACTTGTGTGACGTTATTGATCGTTTTTCTGAGCTCTATTGCGGTCTTTACGACCTTTGAGTTCGCATCTGCATCGGCGGGACGAACGATCCTTACGTGCGATTCGCCGCCCGAAATGAGAGTGTAAAGCGTCGGGCCTTCGGGTATCGGCTCGGTTTCAGGTGCTTCGGTGCCGTCAATGACCGCGGCGGTCGTTTCGTCTGTATTTCCGCCGGGAGTGCATCCGACAAAGGCGGAAAATGCAAGTATCAGCGCAAGCAAGAGCGCCAAAAGCTTATAATTGAGTTTCATTTTGATCCTCCTATGAAGAATAATATGGTAATTGTATCACAAAATGCTGATATTGTCAATATTTACGGTTCGAGAACGACTCTTTTCTGTGCCGTGCCGAGGGTGTAGGGGAGCGAGATCGTCACCGAATTGCCCTGCCAGCCGGCAATATAAAGTTCGGCAAAATTGGGGTTGCGCGAGTCGTGCAGAACGTGGTTGTAGGTGTATTCCTTGACCGTTGCGTAATGCTTCTGTCCCACGGGCCAGAAAAGGACGGAGGGGCTCATATATTCATAAGCCTTTTGCGTGCCGCCGCTGTTTCCGCTTGTGATCGAACCGTGATGCGCGAGCTGAACGACGTCACATTTGAGTTCTTCCTTGAAGGTATCGGCAATTATTTGCATCGTGTAACCCGTGCCGTCGCCCGTCACCATGACCTTGTATTCCTTGCCCGAAGCATCTGTTGTCACGCTTCGGAAGATGAGGGACGAGGTGTTGAAGGTGGGTGTGGAGCGCGGGAGGAAGGATTCGAGTGTGTAAAGAAATTCAAATTTCGTGCCGCCGATCCACCAAGCCTGACCGACGTGGGGAACGATATATTCCGCGCCGAGCTTTTCGGCAATGCCGGGTGTCTGCGTGTAGGTGGTGTACTTGCCGGACGCAAAGGTGTCCTTCGCGCTCTTGAAGGCTTCGAAAGTGCCCTCGTCCCAGAAGTTAGCAAACACGCGCTCGACCTTGAATTTCGTGAACTGGCTGTAGCCCTTGACAAGAGTGCCGAAATGGTCGCTGTGCGGGTGGGTGATTATCCAGGCGGCAATGCGAATGTCGGCGTCGGTCTTTGCGTAATCCTTCGATTGCTCGCGCAGAGCGGATATGATGTCAGCCGCAGATACTGCCGCGTCCTCGGAATGTCCGCCGTCAACGATGACGAAACTTCCGTCCGCAAGGCGGTAGACAAGGCAAAGGCCGTTGTTCTGATAATCTGCGCCGATGAGGTTGTCAAGGCCTATCATCGTAAGCTGCGGAGTCGTAACTGCGGCGAAATCAGATTTTGCAAGAGGCAGAGTGTTTTCGCTGAAGGGCTCGATCACGATGCGAACCTCTTCATAATTCTTGTAAAATCCCGCGTTGACGGTGTATTTGTCGGTGTAGAGCGTGGAGAAGAGGTTGCCCGCGATGTCATTCGAGGCGTGGGTTTTGTAGCCCTCTCCCGCAAGCGCGGAAAGGTAGGTCTTGTATTCATCCGCATTCGTTTCGCCGATGACGACGCAATAGCATCCGTCGCCCGCGTTTGAAACGGCGTTGATCTCTCCGCCCGTGTAGTGGGGCAGGGATGCCGTCATCTTTTCAACGGTTCCGACGATATTGATGTCTTCCGCGGCGAGTGTGAGTTTTTCATCCTTAATGCCCGTGCGGAGAAGGGTGGTGAACTTTTTCAGAGCTTCCTCATATCCGACGTCGCTGTAAGATACGACGACGATCTTGTTGCCGACGGCGCGAATGGCGTAGTCACCGTAGCCGATCGAAGCCAAAACCTCTGCACTTTCGGGGTGAGAGGTTGCACCGACGAGGATCTCGAAAGTTTTGGGATCGTGCTCTTGACCCGCGGCGATCCAGTCGTCGCCGAGCTTAAGCGAAACGCCCGTGCGATCCTTGATGAACTTTCTGATCTCAATTGCCGTTGTGACCGCGATGTCACTTGAATCAAGCTCCTCGGGGCGGACGATCGAGAAAAGTCCTTCTTTGCCCGAAAGGATGGTGTATTCGCTCGGCGCGGGTGCTTCGGTCTCGGGTGCCTCGGTGATTATTTGCTCGGTCGTTTCGGTGAGAGAGGTGGTGTCTGTGGGAATATCCTCGGCGCAAGCGAAGAGAGCGGAGGAGAGGATCAAAATGCCCGCAAGCAGCGCGAGAAGCTTTTTGATAGTGTTGTTCATATCGTGTCCCTCTTTAATTTGATGTGTTTATTTTATCATAAAAAGAAATATCTGTCAATAGAAGCAATATTTTTTTCAAAAAAGTGGTGACAAGATGGGATTTTTGTGGTAAAATATAGGCATAACAAAAAATCCTAACAAAAGGAGAAATAAAAATGGCATTTAATCTTATGAAAGACGCTTCCGAGCGTATCATCGTTGCCGCACACCGCGGCGAGTGCGGAGGTAACATCCCCTGCAACACCATGGCTGCTTATGAGATCGCAGTTCGCCACGGCGCGGATATGATCGAGGTCGACCTCAACAAGTCCGCTGACGGCACCCTTTGGATCCTTCATCCCAAGATGGAGTACCGCCACCTCAACTACCTCGGCACCGAGGGCAAGGTATCCCTCCCTCAGCTCACCGACGAGGAGATCCGCAAGCTTCGTTACGTAAACTATGACCGCGACTACACCCAGTTCGGTCTTTGCACCTTTGAGGAAGTTCTCAACACCTTCAAGGGTCGTTGCTACATAAATATCGACAAGTTCTGGGATCATCCCCGCGAGATCTCGGACGCTATCCGCGCGCACGGAATGCTCGACCAGATCGTCGTTAAGTCCTCGCCGAAGACCGAGATCCTCGACATCGTTGAGGAGTATGCTCCCGAGGTCTACTACCTCCCGATCGTAAAGAAGGACGAGGGCATCCACGAGGAAATGATGCGCCGTAACATCAACTACGTCGGCTGTGAGGTCGTCTTCACCGACGAAAACGAGGGCGTTGGTTCGACGGAGTTCATCGACAAGCTCCACGCAGACAACAAGCTCGTATGGGCAAACGCTATCATTTATAACTACAAGTCGCAGCTTGCTGCAGGACATTCCGACGATACCTCCTTCACCGTCTCTCCCGAGTACGGTTGGGGCTGGCTTGCTGACCGCGGCTACGACATCATCCAGACAGACTGGACTCTCGCGATGTGCACCTACCTCAACGAGACCGGCAAGAGATTCAAGAAGTAATGGCTGCAAAGATCCAGCTCAATCCCGACGCGGAGATGGTAAAGATCGTCCGCGAGGGACTTAAACAGAGGGGCGGCTATTGCCCTTGCCGCCGTGAGCAGTCGGAGGACACCAAATGCATCTGCCGCGAGTTCCGCGAGCAGATGGAGGATCCCGAATTCGAGGGATTCTGCCACTGTATGCTCTACTACAAGCCGAAAGGATAAGAAAATGGAAGTTAAGATAACACTCGAAAACTTCGACGAAGAGGTTCTGAAATCGGATATCCCCGTGATAGTCGATTTCTATGCCGATTGGTGCGGCCCCTGCAAGATGCTCGCGCCCGAGCTTGAGGCTGTCGCAAAAGAGCTCGAAGGCAAGGTCAAGATCGGCAAGATCAACGTTGACGAGCAAGGCGAGCTTGCAAATGCTTTTTCCATCAACGCCATCCCCGCCGTCATCGTCTTCAAAAACGGACAGGAAACGGCAAAGAACGTTGGATATTGCAAGAAGGAGAAGCTGCTTTCTCTGCTTGCATAAAACTTAATAGAAAAGCTGCTTCGTCATTGACGAAGCAGCTTTTGCTTTATGCGTTTCTGTATTCTTCAAGTTTGTCGGGAAAATTGCAAGTCATTCCGTCAACGCCGCATTCACAGGCGAATTTCATAACTTCCTCGTCCTTGACGCCCCAGGCGCGGACGCGCAGACCCATCGAGTGCCAGCGGGCGACGTCCTCTGCGGTCATAAGAGTGGCGCGGGGGCAGATCTCGGTTGCACCGAGAGAAAGCAGCTCGGCTTCAATCTCGGGCGTGACTTCCTTGGTCAAAAGTCCAAACTCAAACTCGGGTGCATAGGCGATGAAGTTTTTGATATAATCGAGCTTGAAAGAGGTGATTACCGCTTTTTTCTCGAGTCCGTATTTGCGGAGCAGGTCGGCGGTATCTTTTTCTACTCCCGGACCCTTGAGTTCGATTGCGAAAGTGATGTCACGGAATGCGAATTTTTGAAGGAAATCCTCGAAAATGGCGATCTTGTCGGTGTAGCCATCCTTTTTGACATCGAGATCCATAAGCTCTGCAATCGTGCATTCCTCGACGGAACGCGGATCGCCCGTCACGCGCTCGAGGGTGTTGTCGTGGAAGAGGACGAGTGTGCCGTCCTTCGCGCGGCGAACGTCGGTCTCAATGCCGTTTGCTTTCATATAAACGCCGGTGTAGAAGGAGAGAAGAGTATTCTCGGGCAGGTATTCGGAAGCACCGCGGTGCGCATAATTGACGAAGCCGTCTTTGTATTTCTTGTATTCGGACATAGTTTTATCTCCATATAATTGATGTATACATTATAGCATAATTGGGTGGGGAAGTCAAGAGCAATCCGCCTGCGGCGGAATGATGATCTGCTTCGCAGAATGATGATCGCGCTGAGCGCGAATGATGATTTGCCTTCGGCAAAATGAAGGAAAATTTCCGCTGAGGCGGAAATTTACCTATTAATAAATATTTCGCCTTTGGGCGAATCATCATTCGGCGAAGCCGACTATCATTCGCGCATTGCGCGATCATCATTCCGCCGCAGGCGGATTATCATTCTCGCGAAGCGAGATATTTCCTTGACTTTTCCCCACCTCTATGCTATAATTAAATAAAAACGGAGGTTCCCATGGCACTCTTTCACGTTACCTTCAGATCAAAATGCCTCAATCACGATACCTCGATAAATGTCATTATCCCCGAGGGATGCGATCAGGAAAATATCCCCGTGCTCTGGCTTCTTCACGGTATGCACGGCGACCACACGGGATGGTGCCGTAAGACGAGCATTGAGCGTTATGCCAATGATTTCGGGATCGCGGTAGTATGCCCCGACGGCGAGAACAGCTACTATACCAATATGGTCTACGGCAAGAGATACTATGACTATGTTTCGGATGAGCTCGTGAAATTCGTCCGTAAGACCTTCCGTTTCAGCGAGCGGCGCGAGGATAACTTCATTTGCGGTCTTTCCATGGGCGGCTACGGCGCGCTTCATACCGCGCTGATGCGTCCCGATCAGTATTCCGCGGCGGCGTCCCTTTCGGGCGTTGTTGATATCGTCAGCCGCCTGCAGGTCTGCGCGTGGACACACGAGGCGAGAATGGTTTGGGGCGACGATTTCAAGGAAGCCGTCCGGAATTGCGAAGCCGATATTATGTGGCTCGCCGAAAACTTCCCGAAGGACGCGGAAAAGCCGAGGATCTTCTCCTGCTGCGGCACCGAGGATACGCTTTATCGCAATAATACCGACTTCCGCGATTTTATGCAAAAGACCGATTTCGACTACACCTACGACGAAGGTCCCGGTGTTCATAACTGGGCTTTCTGGGACGAATGGGTCAAGATCGCAATTAAGTGGATGCTTGAAGTGCGGAAATAAATCAAAAATCACCGCCCCGGAATTGGGACGGTGATTTTTATGATTATTACTTAACTATTTTGCTCTCAACGTATTCGAATCCAAGACGGGCTATGGTATCCGCAAAACGCTCGCCGGGCTTGCCTTCCTCGCGGTAGAAATTGATGGTGCGTTCGATGACATCGAGTACTTCTTCCTCGGTCGTGAAGAGCTTGGAGAGCGGACGGCCCTGCGCCGTTCTCTTGCCCCATCTGCCGCCGATGCAGATCTTGTAGCCGCTGATGTAGGTGGAGGTGACTCCGAAGGGGCAGGTGTTCTTGCAGCGGCCGCAGCGGTTGCAGAGGCTTTCGTCGAGATGAAGTTTTCCGTCAACGAGCTTTGCGGCACCAACGGGGCATGCTTCTTCAACTTTGCACTTCTTGCATCCGCGGCACTTTTCAAAATCGTGCGCGGGAACGCGCTGACCGATGATGCCGAGGTCGTTAAGGTCGGGCTTTACGCAGTTGTTGGGACAGCCGCCGACTGCGATCTTGAATTTATGGGGAAGCTTGACCTCGTGGTAGCCCTTATAAAAACGTTCGTGGATCTTTTCGCTGAGCTCATAGGTTTCGATCAGACCGAAACGGCAGGTCGTGCCCTTGCAGGAGACAATGGGACGAACGAGAGCTCCGGTTCCTCCTGTTTCAAGCCCGTGAGAGGCGAGAAAGGAGATGAGAGGGTCGATGTTTTCGTATTTTACGCCTTGGATCTCGATCGAAAGGCGAGTGGTCATAGCGACCTCGCCGCTTCCGAAACGGTCGGCAGCCTCAGCGATAGCGCGCTGCTCGTCCGTGGTGATCTTGCCACCCCGGGTGATAACGCGGACGTTGAAGACGTCATCAAATCTCTTGTCCTTAAGGCAGCCGAAAGCCTTGACACGCATAATGTCGGCAGGTGTTAATTTGCTCATAGTGTTTATCCTCTTTTTGAGTTGTTTTTTCTTTATTATAGCATATATTTCGGAGTTTTTCAAGGGGTTGGGGGACAAAATGTTTTGCCAATGCACATCTCGCGCCTGTCGGAGTGCGAACACAGCATAAGTCCGAAACTCGCCCCCGGCGAGTTTCGCTGAATCCATTTTCATCCCCACCAACACAAAAGGCATCTGCGTTGCGGATGCCTTTTGTGTTGAGTTATGGGACCGGTTAAGATGACATTATTGGGGGATGGTTAGTTGGGTACAAAATCCGCCAATGCACTTCTCGCACCTGGCGGAGCGCGAACACAGCTTAAGTCCGAAACTCGCCCCCGGCGAGTTTCTCCGAATCCATTTTCATCCCCCACCAACAAAAAAGCACTGCTTGTGCAGTGCTTCTTTCTGAGTTATGGGACCGGTTAAGATGACATTATTGGGGGATGGTTAGCCACATAAAATCCACCTATGCTGTGCGCGCTCGTTTCGGTGTGCGAACATAGTGTGAGACCACGCCCTAAAAACGCCACACTGTGGCGTTTTCTTAACGGGCTTCCGAATCCACCATCCCCCACCAACAAAAAAGCACTGCTTGTGCAGTGCTTTTTTGTTGGTGG
>JAZQJB010000112.1:0-38912 GCA_045541375.1 Eubacteriales bacterium
TTTATCAGGAGCAGGTCATGAATATCTTCCGCACGGTTGCGGGATTCTCGTTCGGACGCGCGGATATCGTGCGCCGCGCGATGTCAAAGAAAAAAGCCTCTGCGCTTGCGGCGGAGAGGGATAATTTCATCAACGGTGCCGCAGAACGCGGTGTTGAGCGTGAGGTGGCGGAGCAGCTCTTTGAAGATATGTCAAGCTTTGCTTCCTACGCCTTCAACAAGAGCCACGCGGCGGCTTATGCGATGCTTTCCTTCCGAACCGCATATCTCAAGGCGCACCATCCGCGCGAGTATTTCTCCGCGCTCCTGACCTCGGTTCTCGGCAATGCCGATAAGATCGCGGAGTATATCGCCGAGGCGAACCGCGCGGGCATCCGCGTTCTTCCGCCCGACATCAACCGCAGTATGCTTGACTTCCACGTAAGCGACAAGGACATCACCTTCGGACTTCTCGCGCTCAAAAACGTGGGCAGACAGTTCGTTGACAGACTTATTCTTGAAAGAATCGACAGGCCTTTTTCGTCATTCTCGGATTTCCTTGACAGAATGTCGGACGGCGATCTCAACCGCAGAATGGTCGAGTCGCTGATAAAGGCAGGTGCGTTTGACTCGCTCGGAGTTTACCGCTCGCGTCTGCTTGCAACTCTTGACGAGGCACTCGGAGCGATCTCCCGCAAGAAAAACGGCAATATCGCAGGTCAGATGGATATGTTCTCAATGCCCGATGCCGTAGAAGGCGGGGGAGAGAGCATCGTTTATCCCGATATTCCCGAATTTCCGACGAAGGACTTGCTTTATATGGAACGCGAGGCGGCGGGACTCTTCTTCTCGGGTCACCTGCTTGACGGCTACGGGTTGCATATCAAGTCGCTTTCACCGCAAAGCATTGTCGATGTCGCGGGAAAAGAGGACGAGGAGGAAGAGGAAACTCTTGCCGACGGAACAAAGGTCTGCCTTTGCGGAATAATCTCCTCGGTAACTCAAAAAACGACCCGAAAGGGTGATGCGATGGCCTTCGCAACTCTCGAGGACAAGTCGGGCTCGCTTGAGCTTGTCGTTTTCTCGAAGCAATATGAAGCTTATCGCAGACATATAGATGAAGACAATGCCGTTTGCATCACGGGTACAGTTTCACGCCGTGACGGCGAGAGAGCAAAGGTGCTTGTGAACACCGCCGCTATGCTTCTGACCGACGAGGATTTCAAGCGTCGCAAGCCTGAAGCACCGAAGCCTCAGCCCCAAAGAGCTCCCGAGCCGAGCAAGGCAAAGCCCGCACCCGAGCGGCCGAAGGCGGTTTCCGTGGTCTATATCCGCGTGCCCTCAAAGAATTCCGATATCTATAAAAAATGCGAGAATATCGTTGAGATCTTCGAGGGCTTCACACGTGTCAGCTTCTATTTTGCCGATACGAAAAAGTATGCCGATCACATTCACGGTATGGCTCTCGGCGACGTTCAGATAGCCGAGCTTCGCCGCATTGCGGGCGATGATTCGGTAGTTCTCAAGTGATCACGAAATAATATCGTAGATCGCGCTCATCGCAGCTTTTTCATCCGAAAAGACAATGCCCGATGCGAGGGCTTCGCGGTCTTTCGGATGAAGCGATGAGGCGTCGATTATGCGCTCGCAGACACGTGTTCCGTCGGGCGCACTCACAACCAATCTTTCGCCCTCAAGCTTCAGAGTGTAGCCGGAAGGAGCGGCTGTGGTTTCTTCCGTGTCTGTTGTAATTTCCGCCGTGCTTTCCGCGGGAACTGCGGTTTCCTCCGGGAGCGTTTCACTTTCGGTCATTACCGATGTTTCTTCGGGAATGGCAGAAGTTTCGGGAATGGCAGAAGTTTCGGGAACGGCGGTCGTTTCGGGAGTTGTTGTCACCTCTTCGGTGCGGATGTCTTCCGCCTCGGTGACTGACGCGAGCATAGTATCGAATTTGCTTCGAGCAACCGCAAAAACGGCAAAGGCAGAAACTATGAGCGCGGCAACGGAAACTGTTATGAATGCTACAATGAGATTTTTAGTGTTCATTTTACCCTCTGCAGATAAATTTTTTGCTTTCGCTGAAGATATTATCGTCCAAAATTCATAAAATATTCAAAAATGTATGATAATATGGTATAAGTGAAAGTTTAACCAATCTTAACGGAGATCATAAATGGCAAACAAAAAAATAAATTGGGGAGAAGAGCTGAAGACGGCGGGCAAGGTCGGACTTCGCGGTGTCGGAAAATTCTTTCAGATATTTGCGAATCTGCTGATAACCCTGCTGCTTATAATTGCGCTGACGGGAATCATCATCGTTTGTGTTTTTTCGGTATACATCAACAATTACGTTGACACCGAAATTGATGTCGAGCAGTTCCGCATCGACCTTTCAAGCTCTACGACCACGCATCTTTATTATTATGATTTCACCGACCGTGCAAACCGCGTCGGTGAGCTTCTGCCGATGCAGTCGGCTGCCGACCATACCCTTCAGGGCGAGGTCGACCAGACCTTCGTGCCGCTCGATCAGATGCCCGACAATATTATCAATGCCGTCATAGCGATCGAGGACAAGCGTTTTATGACGCATGCGGGCGTTGACTGGCGACGTACTGCGGGCGCGGGTCTCACCTTCTTTACGGGTAGCGGAGACGGCTTCGGCGGCTCTTCGATTACTCAGCAGCTCATCAAAAACGTAACCGGAAACGATGAATATTCCATCCAACGAAAGATCCAGGAGATCTTTTGGGCTCTCGACCTTGAGACCAAGATGGATAAGGAAGAGATCATCGAGCTTTATCTGAATATCGTAAACTTCGGCAACGGCTCGAACGGCGTTCAGGCTGCGGCTTACAACTATTTCTCGAAGGACGTCTCCGAGCTGACTCTCATCGAGTGCGCGGCTATTGCCTGCATTACAAAAAACCCCTCGCGATTCAATCCCATAATTTATCCCGAATATAACGCCGAAAGACGAAATATCGTTCTTTACGAGATGTACGATCAGGGTCTTATCACCTACCGCGAGTTTGAGGAGGCTTACGAAAAGGAGCTCGTTCTCAACCTTCCCGGAAGCCAGGAGGAAGATACCGATTCGGATACTGCGGGAGTTAACTCCTGGTATGCAGATACCGTCATCGAGGACGTTATCAACGACCTTATGGCTGAATACGGCTATTCCGAAAGAATGGCGGCAATGCTCGTTTATAACGGCGGTCTTAACATCGAATGTCTTGTTGACCCCGAAATACAGGCGGTTCTCGAAGAAGTCTTTCTTAATGAAGAGAATTTCCCCAAAACCGGATCGGGAATCAAGCCGCAGTGTTCGGCGATAGTTATTGATCCCTACACGGGCGACGTTCTCGGCGTTGTCGGTGCTCGCGGCGAGAAAACAGCTAACCGAGTCCTCAACTTTGCCACGGTCGCAAAGAGACCTCCCGGTTCGGCTATCAAGCCGCTTGCGGTGTATGCTCCCGCACTCGAAAAGGGACTTCTGACATGGGCGACCGTGCTTGAAGATACCCCGCACAGCTACGTTATGGAAAACGGCAAGCTTACCGGTTGGCCGAGAAACTCCACAAGAACTTACCGCGGTCTTATCAATATCGCTTATGCGCTCAAGGTTTCGACCAACACGGTATCAATAAAGCTCCTCGAGCAGGTCGGACTTAAGAATGCTTTTGATTTCTGTTATGATACACTTGAAATGAAGAGCTTGATCGAATACGGCGAATTTTCGGACGGCACGGGTTACTCCGACGTCGGACTTGCCGCACTCGGTCTCGGTCAGCTTAACTACGGTCTTACCGTGCGCGAGATCTCCGCGGCATACACTATGTTTGTAAACAGCGGTATTTACAGCAAGCCCCGCACTTATCTCAGAGTTACCGATTCAAGCGGAAACGTCATTCTTGACAACGGCTACGAGGGTAAGGTTGCCATCAGCGAGGAGACCGCTTCGATCATGAACAAGCTCCTCGAAAGTGTTCCCAGAACCGGCGGTACCGCTGCATCGATCACATTTGACAGCAATTATGACATCGACGTTGCAGGTAAGACGGGTTCTGCGGGTGATTACTACGACAGATGGTTCATCGGCTATACTCCCTATTATATTTGCGGCGTATGGTACGGTTATGAATACCCCAAGCCCATCAGTGCGTCCTCGAACCCTTGCGTTCCCGTTTGGGATGCCATTATGGGTCCCATTCACGAGCAGCAGGTCATTGCCAATATGCAGGAGGGCGACAAATATCTCGAATTCAACACCGCAAACAACCTCGTTCAGTGCACTTTCTGTAAGGATTCGGGACTTCTTCTCAGCGAAGCTTGCGATCACGACCCCAGAGGCAGCCGTGCCGAAACCGGATGGTTTGTCAAGGGCACGGAACCGACCGAGTACTGCACGACTCACATTATGGTCGATTACGACTACGTTGAAAAGGCGATAGCATGCGAGTGGTGCCCACCCGAAAATATCAAGCAGGTTGCTATGATCAAGGTCGACCGTAAATTCCCGATGGAGGTAGCTGTGGTTGATGCGCAGTATGCTTATATGGATCTGCCTTATGATGTTATGCCGTTCAGCACTGTTTACCGTCCCTATTACTATAACCTCGGCGGAAAGGAATACTATGTTGGCTATACCTCGGGTCCCGTTCACTACAACCGAACCTGCTCGGCTCATTTCAACCGCGCCGAGTGGCAGCGTAAGGTCGCGGAGATAAAGGCAAGCCTTGAAACGACCGAGCCGATACCCGAGATAACAGCGGCTCCTTTTGATGCAAGACGAAGATTCCTTGACCTTTTCGCGAACATTAAAAATCCCAAAAGGTAAAGGGAAATTTACAAAAACTGTTGACAAATCCAAAGGGTTGTTGTATAATATGTATACCACTTTAACGGAGGAACACATTGACTATGAAAAAATTCAGATCTTTAATTGCACTTCTTCTCGCGCTTCTCGCGCTTCCTATGTGTCTCTTTGCTTGCACAGAGGGCGGCCAGGGCAATGAGGAAGGTACTATCGATCCCAACGATACCACCGACGGTCTCCGCGTTGATATCAATATCAGAGATCTTCCCGCAGAGGAAGGCGAGCTTGGTGTTTACTTCATCAAGACCGGCGCAGACTTCCGCATTGAGCCCGGCACCACTCTTATGCAGGCTGTTGCAGCTCTTTGTGAGGAAAGAACCGCTACCTACGAGCTTGATACTATGGGTAAGTTTATGAAGTTTACCTTCGACGGTGATACCATCGAGTCCGAAAGTGTTGAGCAGAAGGACGGCTCCTTCGTTCCGATCGAGTTCAAGGTAACCGTTAACGGTACCGAAGTCAAGGATTACAGCGAGCTTGCTCTCAACCACAATGACGTTGTTGAGATCTTCCTCGTAAAGGGCGAGGCTTTCACCGCTTCGTAATCAGATCGAATAAAAACTGCAAGGCTACCCGCCTTGCAGTTTTTTTATTCTGAATAAGAAATTATTCCACCGCCGAGAAGGTCGTCACCGTCGAAGAAAACTGCTGACTGACCCGGCGCGGGGGCTCTTTGTGGCTCGGAAAATTCGATAAGGACTTTGTCCTCCGAGATAGCCGTGACAGTTGCTCTGCCCGGCTTTTTTGTGTATCGCAGGCTGACGTTTGCTTCGAATGGAGTTTCGGGAAGCTTGCCCGCGAAATATCTGCAATTCTCTGCATAAACCCGTGTTCTGTAAAGCTCGTTTTCGCGGCAGAGGATGATATTCCGGCTTTCAGCGTCGATGTGGCTGACGTAGAGAGGCGCGGTCGATGCGATCCCGAGTCCTTTGCGCTGACCGACGGTGTATGCGCTGATGCCTTTGTGCTTGCCGAGAATTTTGCCCGAAGTATCGATGAAATTGCCGAGCTTGATCTCGCCCGAGGAACGGCTTTTGACAAAATCGGCACAGGAAATATCCTTGATAAAGCATATATCCTGACTGTCGGGCGACGATGCGGAGGGAAGTCCCAGACTTTCCGCAATCTCGCGTATCTCGGGCTTCGTCATTCCCGAAAGTGGGAAGAGAAGGCGCGAGAGGATGTCCTCGCCGAGCATATAAAGGAAGTAGCTCTGATCCTTCGCTTTGTCGGTAGCAGCGGTGATGACGGGATGGCCGTCGCGGTTGCCGATAGCGGCGTAATGTCCCGTGGCGATGAAGTCACATCCGAGACTGTCGGCGATTTTGAGTAAAGAGGGGAATTTGATATATCCGTTGCAGAGCACGCAAGGGTTGGGTGTTCTGCCGTTTTCATATTCCGAAACGAAGGGCGAGAGGACGAATTTTTCAAAATCCTCGCGCATATCGACGGTCAGGTGAGGAATGCCGATTGCATCTGCAACAGCCTTCGCCGCCGCGGCGTCGCGTTCGTGTATATCGTGCATG
This sequence comes from Eubacteriales bacterium, assembly GCA_045541375.1. Taxonomy (GTDB): domain Bacteria; phylum Bacillota; class Clostridia; order Oscillospirales; family CAG-272; genus CAG-390. The sequence goes on from JAZQJB010000112.1 coordinate 6,384, forward strand.
ACAAGCGTCGCGCCCGTGACCTCGTGTCCCGCGCGCAAAAGAAGCGCCGCCGCAGTCGAGCTGTCAACGCCCCCGCTCATTCCGAGTAAAACTTTTGACATTTCTGCCTCCGTGATTTTGATATATATATTTTAATACATATTTATGCTTTTGTCAATAAAATTTACATTTCCCTATGGTATTTTCCCCAAAAATGTTGTATAATAAACTGAATATATTTACACTAATAAGGATTTTGATATGAAACTTGAAACATTACTTTTCGGAGATTACAGTAAAAGAGAGATCAAAAAGATAAAGCCGATTGCCGATCAGGTTGAGGCTTTGGCGGACAAGTACCGCGCTATGACTGAGGAGGAGCTTCGTGCGACGAGCGACGTTCTTCGCGCGCGCCTTGATGCGGGCGAGTCACTGAACGATATTCTCCCCGATGCATTTGCCGCCGTTCGTGAGACCGCGGACAGAATTCTCGGCAAGCGCCCCTTCTATGTTCAGATCCTCGGCGGAATCCTGCTCCATCAGGGCAGAATTTCCGAGATGAAGACTGGTGAAGGTAAGACTCTCGTTGCAACCATGCCCGCATACCTCAACGCGCTTTCCGGCAAGGGTGTTCACGTTGTCACCGTCAACGATTACCTTGCTTTCCGTGACGCAAACGAGATGGGCAGAATCTATGAATTCCTCGGACTCAAGACGGGTGTGGTTCTCAAGCAGATGTCTGCGGCAGAGAAGCGCCGTCAGTATGCTTGCGATATTACCTACGGTACAAATACGGAATTCGGTTTTGATTACCTGCGCGACAATCTTGCAAAGAGCAAGCCCGAAATGCTTCAGCGCGGTCATAATTTCTGCATCATCGACGAGGTCGACTCGATCCTCATCGATGAGGCGCGCACGCCTCTTATCATCTCGGGTGTCAGCGACAAGACATCGGATATCTACGAGAAGTGCGATGCCGTTGTCCGCAAGATGAAGGCTAAAGTCCTCAAGGAGATGGATGACAAGCAGGAGACCGATGACGAGAATGCCGACTACATCGTTGACGAGAAGAGAGGAAGCGCAATGCTTACTCCCCGAGGCATCAAGAAGGTCGAGGCGCATTTCGGAATCGATAACCTCAACGACCCCGAAAACGCCGTTATCTCGCACAACGTAAACCAGTCGGTCCACGCGTGGGGCGTAAAGAAGCGCGAGGTCGACTACGTTATCGTTGACGGCGAGGTCATCATTGTTGACCCGCACACGGGCAGACTTATGCACGGACGCCGTTATCAGGACGGTCTGCATCAGGCTATCGAGGCGAAGGAGCGCGTGAACATCAAGGGTGAAAGCCGCGTCACAGCAACGGTAACCATTCAGAACTATTTCCGTATGTACTCCAAGCTTTCGGGTATGACGGGTACTGCAAAGACCGAGGAGGACGAGTTCCGCCAGATCTACGGCCTTGACGTTGTTGAAGTTCCCACCAACAAGCCGATGATCAGAAAGGACAATCCCGACCGCGTTTTCGTTGACGAAAAGTCGAAGTACGCGGCGATCCTCAAGCACGTCGGCGAGTGCCACGCAAAGGGGCAGCCGATACTGATCGGTACTCCCTCGGTTGAAAAATCCGAAAATCTTGCAAAATTCCTCAAGGCTGCGGGCTTCAAATTCAATATGCTCAACGCGAAGAACCACGAGCGCGAGGCAGATATAATCGCCGAGGCAGGTCGCCCCGGTGCGATCACTCTTGCAACCAATATGGCTGGTCGAGGAACCGACATTATGCTCGGCGGCAACCCCGAGCACATGGCGAAGTCCGAAATGGCTCGCCTTGGCATCCGCCCCGAGCTGATTGCAGAGGCAACCGGTTCCGCGCCCACCGAAAATCAGGATATAAAGAACGCGCGAAATACCTTTAAGATCTATTTCGATAAGTACAAGGCGCAGATCGAGCCCGACAGACAAAAGGTCATCGAGGCGGGCGGACTTTGCATAATCGGTTCGGAAAGACACGAGTCAAGACGAATCGATAACCAGCTCCGCGGCCGTGCGGGACGTCAGGGCGACCCCGGCGCATCGACCTTCTATATTTCGCTGACCGATGACATTATGCGTCTTTTCGGAGATGACAGAATGAAGCGCTTCTCGGCATTCTCGCAGACTCTGATGAAGGATACCGACGGCGACCTTTCGCAGAATACAAAGATCCTCTCCGACGTTATGGAGAAGGCGCAGAAGAACGTCGAGGCGAACCACTTCAAGGCAAGAAAGAACGTTCTTCAGTATGACGATATCCTCAACGAGCAGCGCAAGCAGATCTATTCGCTCCGAAATGAGATCATCGAGGAGGGCAATATCTCCGAGCGTATCGTTCATATGATCGGCTCGACAGTCGAGGATTCGGTCGAGGATTGCCTTATCACCCTTGAGGGCGCAAAGCATCCCGTGATCGATGTTGAAGCTCTTGAATCGAGATACCTCGGTTGGGGCTGCGCGGAGGGCGAGCTCGACTTTGCCGCAGATCAGCCCGCAAATGAAGTTGCAACGCAGCTTCGCGATATGATAACCGAAAAGGCAGTTGCTCTTTATCACGAAAGAGCGGCAACCGACGAGGACAGAATGCGCCGCTTTGAGCGTGCCGTGCTCCTCAACAATATGGACGAGCGTTGGCTTGACCACATTGACGCTATGGATGCTCTCAAGGAGTCCGTAATGCTCCAGGCTTACGCACAGAAGGATCCGCTCAAGGAATACAAGATCATCGGCTCGAGTATGTTTGCAGAGCTTATCAACGAGATCAGACAGAGCACCGTCCGCGAGGTGCTGACACGCAAGCTTCCCGAGGTCATCACGATCACTCCCGCGATGCTCAAGAATCTTCAGATGGGCCGCGCAGGTGCTTCCGCGAGAAATGCAAAGCCCCTTACACCCGCGCAGAGGAGAGCGGAAAAGGTCGGTCCCAACGATCCCTGTCCCTGCGGAAGCGGAAAGAAGTATAAGAAGTGCTGCGGTGCGGGCGGCGGTGAAAACTGATGGGTTACGGTCTTGTCCTAATCGGCTACGCGCTGACGTTCTTTATGTCGCTGACGCTTTACGGCTGGCTCTTCCGCCTTCTCGGATACGTCGTTATGGCTTATGGATTTATGAAGCTTAAGGATTATTTCCCGAGCTATCAGCTTTCGATATTTGCGCTTCTGGCGCTTATATTGACCGGATTTTGCGAGATGGGCGCGGAGATGGCGTCCCTTCTCGGCATCGGCGGCGATATGACTGCGTTCAAAACCATTGTTTACTACACTCGCGACGCGCTTGTGTTGGTATTTCATATTTTTATGCTCATTTCAACCTACATCGCGTTCGGCGTTGTCGGTATGAATGAAAAAAAGCTTTCCGCGATCACCGACATTTGTGCGGTTGTCCTCGGGTACGTACTTTATCTTCTCGCGGCACTGAAAGTGATCGAGGCGAATATTTCATTCTTCGTCCAGCTTATCTGGTCGGTGATGGTATTTGTTCTTCTTTTCGGTTGCTATATGCGTATATGCCCCGAGGGCGATGAAAATATGCCGCGCCGCGAATCGAAGATCCCCTTTATCAACAAATTTGCCGAGGCTCTCGAAAAGCGCGAAAACGAAGCCATCGAGCGCACCCGCCGCGAGATCGAGGAAAAGAAAAAGAATCTCGCAAACGGTAAAAGCAACAAGAAAAAGAAACATAAAAAACGCTGAAGGAGGAGAAAATGAGCTTTTCATTGAAGCCTAAAAAACCGGGCAAGTATCTCGGGCTCGGATTTGCGGCGATCTCCGCGATATTCCTTTTTAACCCCGACGTTGCCATAATCGACGTCCTGCCCGATTTTATCGGATATACGCTTCTTGCGGTATCCCTGCGCTTTGCGCGCGATCTTTCGCCTCATTTTGAAAACGCATGGCGAAAATTCCGCATTCTTGCTCTTATGACTTTCTTCAAAACTCTCTCTCTCTTTTGGGTATTCGGCGGACTGACGAGCGCGCAGGAAAGACCGACGATGATGCTCCTTCTTTCCTTCTGCTTCTGCCTGTGCGAGCTTATATGGGGCATTCCCGCGTGGCGTTCGCTTATCGAGGGATTCATACTCCATTCGCAGACCTCGGGCGGAGAATATCCCCTTATCGAAAAGGGTGCAAAGAGCTACCGCCCCGGCAAGAATATCAGCTATTCCTTCCGCGATTTCACCGTTTTCTTTATGATCGCAAAGGCGTTTTTCTCGAACATCGCGGAGTTCGCGGTGCTTTCGAATCATTCCTATGACGATACCGCCTTCGATTGGTACAGATTCATCGGACTTTACCGCGTTGTCACTCTCTTTGTCGGCTCGCTGATCGGAATCATCTGGCTTATCCGCGCGATCATTTATTTCCGCGGCATTCTCTCTGACAGCGTGCTCATTTCAAGCATGAAGGAGAAGTACGAAACCACCGTGCTCCCGAATACGGGGCTTTTCGTAAGGCGTGATATTGCCTTTGTGCTTGGTCTTCTTGCGGCTTCGGTACTTACAACTGCCGATCTTTATCTTGATGACGTTAATATCATTTCGGATACCTTCACGGCTCTTTTGCTCGCTTGGACCTTTATCAAGTTGAAGCCTTATTATAAGAATTACAAGCTCGGCGTGATACTTTCCGCAGTTTACGGAGTGCTTACGATTGTCGGTTCAAGTCTTTCTTATAATTTCGTTACCGACTCCATTCCCACGAAGACATGGGTAAACCGTGCGGTATTCAAAGAGTTTATGGCTATGTATCCCGTCAGAATAGCTGAGGCGGCGTTCCTGTTTATTACCGTATTCTTTGCTTTGAAGGGCGTTCGCGCCATCATTGACGGGCATTGCGGCTACATACCCTCGACTATGGATGAGGCTTACCGCAACTCGCGAATGGAAGCTATCAGAAAAGAAGTAGGTGTAAAAGTAACAGTCTGCCTTGCTTTTGCCGCACTTGCAACGGTGAGCGGCGGACTTTACGAATTCATTCTCTCACTCGATCTTTTCATAAGCCCCATCTGGTGGATAATCAATTTTGTTGTTTGCGGTGCTTTCTTCGTTTCCTCGCTTTATATGATGAATGCGGTGAACGAGGAGGTCGAATCAAGATATATGCTTGATTGACGAATAATTCTCCCCGCTCTTGCCAATAATTCTAATGCGGTCGGCGCAATGCGTTAATTTTTACCGCAGAGAGAATTATAATGAACAACAACAAGAATCAGAACCAGAACAACAATCAGAATCAGAACAACAATCAGAATCAGAACAATCAGAATAACCAGCAGAACAAGAACCAGAATCAGAACAAGCAGAATAACAATCAGAATCAGAACAAGAACAACTAAGGAAACAGCGACAAATAACTTACTTTCCGACTGTTGCTTTTGCGGCAGTCGGATATTTTTATAGGAAATACAATGCAGGCTTTAAGTGAAAGATACATAAAAGCAAAAAGACGCCTTTTTGAGAAGGCGCAGTCAAATCTTAATGACCGCCAGCGCGACGCGGTCTTTGCGACGGAGGGGCCTCTGCTCGTCATAGCGGGCGCGGGAAGCGGAAAGACCACCGTTCTCGTTCAGCGCATAGCGCAGATCATCAAATACGGAAACGCATATTGGAGCGAGGAAGTCCCATCGGATATTTCCGAGGTTGCGGTTGCCGCGCTTGAGGAAGCAGCTACCTACCCCGCGGAGTTCATCGCGCCGATACTTGACGAGTTTATCGAGTCACCCTGCCCGCCCTGGAACGTGCTTGCCATCACCTTCACCAATAAGGCGGCAAACGAGATGAAGGAAAGACTCGGGCGTATGTTCGACGACCCCGAGGTGCCAAAGAGCATCTGGGCGGGAACATTTCACTCGATCTGTATGCGCATCCTTCGCAAATACGGCGACAGACTCGGTTATAACGATAACCTGACCATCTACGATACCGACGACTCGAAAAAGCTCCTCACAGCCATTATGAAGGAGCTGAATATTGACGAAAAGTCCTTCACCATCAAGAGCGTCGTTGCCACCATCAGCAAGGCAAAGGAAAATCTTCTCGACCCCGACGGGTACGAGAAGGAATCGAAGATGGGCTACCGCGAGAAGATCTTCGCGCGCATCTACCGCGAGTATCAGAAGCGAATGGAAGCCTCAAATGCGCTCGACTTCGACGATATTATCATGCAGACCGTCTTCCTTCTTCGCAATGACGAGGAGGTTCGCAAATATTATGCGAGCAAGTTCAGATATATCTGCGTTGACGAGTATCAGGACACCAACCCCGCGCAGTTCGCGCTTTGCTCACTTTTCGCATCGAGCTGGCGTAATATTATGGTAGTCGGCGACGATGACCAGAGCATTTACCGCTTCCGCGGCGCAACTATTGAAAATATTCTCAGCTTTGACACTACATATCCCGACGCAAGGGTGATCAAGCTCGAGCAGAATTACCGCTCGACAAAGACCATCCTCGACGCGGCAAACGCCGTTATCGGAAAGAATGCGGGCAGACGCCCGAAGACTCTTTGGACAGAGAACGGCTCGGGCAAGAAGATCGTCCTTGAGGAATGCGAGGACGAGGCTTCAGAGGCTCGCAGAATATCCGACATCATTCTCAAGCTCGTGGCAGAGAAGAAGTACAGCTACCGCGATTTCGCCGTGCTTTACCGCGTCAACGCGCAGGCGAACACCATAGAGCGTACCTTTGCCAAGAGTGCACTGCCTTACCGCATCTACGGCGGCGTCCGCTTCGGCGACCGAAAGGAGATCAAGGACGTTGTCGCATATCTTCAGCTTATAAACAACACCTCCGACCGCGTGCGACTCAAGAGAATCATCAACGAGCCTCGCCGAAAGATCGGAGAGGTCACGCTGAATGCTGTCGAAAGCATTGCCGATGAAACCGGCAAGTCGATGTTCGAGGTCATGCGCGAGGCATACCGTCACATCGCGCTCTCGCGTTCGGCTCATATCCTCGTCGGCTTTGCCGAGATGATCGACGGGCTGCGCAAGATGCTCGAGGACGGCTGTCCGCTTGATGCGTTCGTTACGAACGTGCTTGAAAGATCGGGCTACCGCCAGATGCTCATCGACGGTGGCGAGGCAGAGCGTGACAGACTTGACAACGTCGATGAATTCGTTTCGGGCGTTATCGAATATATGAAGAACAACGAGGAACCGACGCTCACGGGCTTCCTCGAGGAAACCGCGCTCGTTGCAGACGTTGATCGCTTCGACGAAACCGCGGATGCTGTAGTGCTTATGACTATTCACAGCGCAAAGGGACTTGAGTTCCCCGTTGCCATTATCCCGGGACTTGAAGAGGGAATATTCCCCGGCTTGCAATCGCAGAACGATCCGAGCGAGCTCGAGGAGGAACGCAGACTTGCCTACGTTGCGATCACCCGTGCGAAAAAGGAGCTCTTCCTGCTTCATTCGGAGCGCAGACTTCTTTACGGCCGCACGATGTATAACCCCATCTCGCGCTTTGTCGAGGATATCCCCGCCGAGCTTGTTGACGAAAAGGTCAAGGAAAAGCAGAGGCCCGCAAGCGAATATTCGTGGGGTAATTATTCCTCTGCGCCGAGATCATATATGGGTAATAATTCGGGAGCAAATATGCGCCCCGTTCAGCGCCCCGGCACCGTGCCGATAAAGACGGTACAGAAGCCCGCAGTAACTCCCAAGACCGCGCCGATGAAGAAGCCCTCGGTCATTTTCGAGCCCGGAGATCGCGTCAAGCATCCCGCATTCGGTGTCGGCGACGTCATTTCCGCAAAGCAGATGGGCTCGGACACCCTTTACGAGGTCGTTTTCGAGAACGTCGGAACAAAGAAACTTATGGCTACTTATGCTAAATTGACCAAAGCATAAACAATCTGATACTATTTTTATCCGGAAGGAGACAAAACAATGAAAAAATCAAAGGCTATCATCTGGGGAATCATTCTTATCGCTGCAGGAGTATGCTGGGCGCTTTCGTCGCTCGGGATCCTTGAGGTCGATATCTTCTTCGAGGGTTGGTGGACTCTCTTTATAATCGTTCCCTGCACCATTTCGCTCTTTACCTCGCCCGATAAGATCAGCGCGGCTATCGGTCTGACAGTGGGCGTGCTTCTCCTGCTTTCGGTGCGCGATATTATCAGTTGGGATATGATAATGAAGCTCGTTGTTCCCGCAATTATCGTACTTATCGGAATCAAGCTTATTGCAAACGCTTTTTCGGAAAAGAAGGCGGAAAAGATCGAGGAAAGCCTCCGCAACAATGCTGACGACCTCGACAACGTGTTCTGCATCTTCACCGGCGAAGAGATCAAATGCGACGGCAAGGTCTTCCGCGGTGCGGAGATCAACGCCATCTTCGGCGGCGTTGACTATGACCTCCGCGGCGCCGTCATCGAGCCCGATTGTGCCATCAAGGCGACCGCGATCTTTGGCGGCATCGAGATCATCGTTCCCGAAAACGTAAAGGTCCGTGTTAAATCCACGGGAATCTTCGGCGGAACCTCCAACAAGGCTCGCCGCCCCGATGATGGAGCAGAGAACGTGATCACTCTCTACGTAAGCTCGCTTGCGCTCTTCGGAGGAGTTGATATCAAATGAAACCCTGGCAGACAGCCGTAAGATACGGCGCGATAATTGTCGCTGTTATACTTATAATCAATATTGTAAGCTGGGGACTTAAATTATTTGGCGTTGTTATCGGACTTACCTCGTCGGGCGTTCTCGATGAGGCGAAGGTCTATGAGTTTGATGCTGAAGTTGACCGCCTTGATATGGATATACCGGCGGCGAGGCTTGTGATACGCTATGAAAACTGCGACGGCGTTACCGTCAAGAGCAATTTGGCGAATCTGACTGCCAAAGAAAGATCCGGCAAGCTCAAGGTGGATGTCAACAAGGGGCGGATATCGACAAATGAAGCCGAGCCCTTCGTTGAGGTGCTGATCCCCGTCGGTACGCTTTTGAGCGAGCTTGATCTTGACCTTGGCGCAGGCGAAACGCTTATTTCTTCAATAAATGCCGAAAAAGCGGATATCGACGGAGGTGCGGGAAAACTGACTTTCCGACGCTGTGTAATATCGGAGCTCGACCTCGATATGGGTATCGGCGAATTGGATTTTCACGGAAAAATCGCGGAAAAGGCAGATGTGTCCCTCGGTGTCGGCAAGTCGGAATTTTGGTTTCTCGGAAACAAGGACGATTATCAACTCGTTCTTGAAAGAGGCATCGGAAGTGTTTCCATTGGCGGTGAAGAGGTTGGAAACTCGAAGATCGGAACCGGCGACATCGTTATAGATATCGACGGCGGCATCGGAGAGATAAATGTTAATTTTGAAGGATAATAGCATACGATGAAACGAATAATTATATTTTTTACTACGGCGTTGATTTTTTCGCTTACGCTTTCTCTTTGCGCTTTTGCCGCAGATGACGGAGTGATTTCAAAGACCAAGGACGGTATTACCGTCAATATGACGCTTGCTGCGGAAAACGAGAATGTGCAACTTGATGTTGAGGTAGTAAACGAGAGCGCGGATGACGTTTCGAATATCGCGGTCACGCTAACCTTGCCCGAAGCTTTTGAGCTTTCTTCGGGCGAGCTTACAACGCCCGTTGCGCTCGGCGTCGGAAGCATACAAAAGCTTTCCTACGTTATAACGAATACCGACGCGCTTCCCGAAACGACCGTTCCCGAAACCGAACCTGCAAAGAGCGGTTGCGGAGCGGTGATCTCGGGTACTGCCGCCATATTCGCTCTTATGATCTCGGTTTTCTTTCTTTTGAAGAACCCCAAACGCGGTGCGGCTTGTCTGCTGGCGTGTCTGATGCTTGTTCCGCTTGCATTGCCCACTTATGCGGCAACGACCGAGAGAAAGATCGTTCTTGAAGATGTTGTTATCTATGAGGAAAAAGAATATCCCGTTTCGGTAACCGTGTCCTATGACCATAGCTTTACCGAGGCAAAAGGAGTTGACACAAAGGGTATGGATAAGTTTGAGATAACGTATTATTACGGTCCGCAGGGGCAGGATCTTTGCAACGAGGAATACATCAAAAAGATCGCCGAATGCGGATTCACCAGCATTCCCGTTGAGGGCTACGATCCCGCGATCAACAAGACCGCTCTCGGCTATCTCCGAAAGTACGGTATGACCTGCTCGGGACTCAAGGACAACAGATTCATCCACGCGCAGACACTGACTTCTCAGACCGAGGTCGATGCGCTTGTGAGTGAAACCGTAAACGATTACAAGGATTATTTTGACGTCATAAAGGAATGGTGGATAAGGGACGAGCCCTCGGCTTCGGATTTTTCCGCGCTTGCGCGAGTGATCGATGCACTCCACCGTATTGACCCCGAGCGCGGCACGATGATAAATCTCTTCCCGACCTATGCGTCCGATGCACAGCTCGGAACCAACGGATACCAGGAGCATCTCGACAAATACATCGAGACAGTCAAACCCGATTACATCAGCTACGACCATTATCATTTCCAGAAGAATACTACAAGAAAAGGATTCTTTGAGAACATCGAGATCATCCGCGACACCGCGATCAAAAACGAGCTCGATCCGATGCTTATCATTCTGCTGACCGAGCACATGGGCTACGCCGATCTGACGAAGTATCAGATCGAGTGGGAGGTCAATATGTGCCTGACCTACGGCATGAAGCGCATCTCGTACTTTACCTACTGGCTGGGCGCAGAGCTCCTTGCCGAGGGTTGGAGCAATGCTTGTATGGACACAACGGGCAAGATCTATCCGCATTATTATGACGTCCAGGAGATCAATAAATGGCTCTTGCCGCTTGGAAACGAGCTTTTTGATAAGAACTCCACCGCGGTCTTCCACACCCGTACAAAGGGCGGTGGAAGCCTTGAGAAGGGTTGCGAGGCTTATAAGTCCTATGGCGACCTCGGCGAGATCGCGACAGATGCCTCCGTGGTCATCGGCTTCTTCGATGACGGAAGCTTTATGATAACCAACAGAATGTATACAGATACCGAGAATTCGAGAAACACCGTTGAGTTCCTTGACATCGCCTCGGGGCTTGAATACTTCGATACGGCATCTTCTTCCTGGAAAGATGCAGAAGCGGACGGCATTGTAACGAGAAACGAAAACGGCGTCCTCTGCCGCACCTTCGAGCCCGGAGAGGGAATGCTTTTCAGGGTGCGAGAAAAGTAAGGTTTTGTTAATCTCGCTTCGCTCGAATGATAGTCTGCCTTCGGCAGAATGATGATCTCGCTTCGCTCGAATGATGATCTGCCTTCGGCAGAATGATAGTCGGCTTACGCCGAATGATTAATAGGAAAGCTCCTTGACTGCGGTCAAGGAGCTTTTGATTATAATTGATTTTCGCCTTGGCGAAAATCTACCTTCATTTCGCACGCAGTGCGAACTATCATTCCGCCGCAGGCGGATCATCATTCGGCGAAGCCGACTATCATTCGAGCGTAGCGAGATTGCCACAATTATGCTCAGAACACTGTCTCGATTATCCTTCCCGAGCATTCCGGCGAATACCGCCACCTATCAATATGTGGTGTGTTTTCGCAATCAATGAAATATCGTGTCGGCGCGAGTTCGCCTATGTTCTGGTGTGTGTCGATAAGTATCAGCTTGACCTTCATCCGCTCGGGGATGATGCTCTTGATGAATACGGCGGCGGTGTCGCCGATCTCTATGTCGCGCGCGTCGGGGCGAAGCTCGGCAAGACCCGCAAGGTTCGGCATCAGCTCGATGAAGATGCCGTAGCTCTCCACGCTTCGCACAGTGCCCGCAACCGTCTGCCCGGGGGTGAAGAGGGCGGCGTTTTCTTCCCAGCTTCCAAGGAGCTCTTTTTGCGTCAGAAAGAGCCTTCCCGTCTCGCGGTCAACGCTCTTGACGGCTGCCCAGACGAAATTGCCGCAGCAAAGGCGATCTCTCGGATGTGATATTCTCGAAACCGAAAGCGAATCGACGGGCAGAAGCGCCGATATGCCGCATCCAACGTCGGCAAACGCGCCGAAGGGCTCGAGGTGCGTTATCTTGACGCGGATTATATCGCCCGCACGGAGTGCCGAAAGATACTCGCGCATACAATCGCGCTGAACGCGGCGGCGTGAAAGATGTGCGACGGGCACGCCGCATTCCTTTTCGATGCCGATGACTCGGAAGCATACGGGCTTGCCGACGCGCGTGATGACGGCTATGTCCTTCTGCACCTCGCCGGGGCGTGAATAGACGCATTCCTCGCGCGGAAGAATGCCTACGATTCCGCCAAGATCGAAATGAAGATTCATCTCGGAGTCGCAGAGAAGGGCGGTCTCCTCAAGCACTGCGCCGGTTATCATGGCGCGCTCAAGTCCCGCGAGCGAGGACGTGAAATTTCTGTTTTCGGGCGTATGTATAAGCGATCCTTCGGGTTTGTACTTTGGATACATCGTGTGACCTCCTGAACTTTTTATATGGTACAGAGATAATATATTCGTAACAATTCGTTTTTAGAACGATAAAAAATATGTGACGGCACACCCCATTCGAATGAGCAAAATGGGCAAAAATCGAAGAAAATCGAAGAAAATGGGGTGGTAAATTAAAAAAATATAATTTTTTTCAAAAAAGGTATTGACAAGCGCAAAATAAAGTGGTATAATATGCAAGTCTTAAACAGGGCTCATTATGCCCTATCAATATTTGGAGGAAAAAGAATGTCCACTTTCATGGCAAAGGCTGAGACTATCGAGCGCCGTTGGTTCGTTATCGACGCAGCAGGCGAGTCCCTCGGTAGAACAGCAGTTAAGGCTGCGAACATCCTTCGCGGCAAGCATCGCCCCGAGTTCACACCCCACGTTGACTGCGGCGAGTACGTAATCATCATCAACGCTGATAAGGCAGTTCTGACCGGCCGCAAGCTCGAGCAGAAGTACTATCATCATCATTCCGGCTACATCGGTGGCCTCAAGAGCATTCAGTACAAGAAGATCATGGCAACCCGTCCCGAGATGGCTATGGAGCTTGCAGTAAAGAGAATGCTTCCCGCAAACACTATCGGCCGCAAGTCGATGACCAGACTTCACGTTTACGCAGGCGCTGAGCACGCACACGCAGCTCAGAAGCCCATCGTTCTCGAGTGATCGGAAGTAGAAAGGAGTAAATGAATATGTATACCAGTGCAAAGCCCTATTTCTACGGAACCGGCAGAAGAAAGAAGTCGGTAGCTCGCGTTAGAGTATATCCCGGTACCGGTGCTATCACCATCAACGGCCGCGATATCAACGAGTACTTCGGTCTCGACACAATGAACCTCATCGTAAACCAGCCCTTCGAGGTTACCGGCAACGTTGGCAAGTACGACATCGTTGCAAACGTAACCGGCGGCGGTTTCTCCGGCCAGGCAGGCGCAATCCGCCACGGCCTCGCTCGCGCACTCGTTCTTGCTGACGAGGCAAACAAGCCCGCGCTCAAGGCTGCAGGCTTCCTGACTCGTGACCCTCGTATGAAGGAAAGAAAGAAGTACGGTCTCAAAGCCGCTCGTCGCGCAAGCCAGTTCTCCAAGAGATAATTACAGCCTTACGGCAATTATCAAAAACCCCGATACCACAACGGTTTTCGGGGTTTTCTTTTTGCTCAAATTTCGATTTTGGTGCAAATTTGGTGCAAATTATTGATTGTAATATCAAAGGAGTACGATGTGTTTTTTTATTATTTTGTTTCTATTTTGCTGTAAACACAACAAGTTCACTTAATTAAAACAATATTGCCATACGGCGGTTCAGCACATTGGCGTCAACATAGATAAACAATTTTTCCTCCGCGATACGTCTGTAAATGTCCCTAATTCGATGTGAACTTTCACGAGGCAATGTTGGTCATTGTGATGAGTCTTTAATTAGTTTAATGACAATAATATTTATAGCAAATGACTTTCTAAAAACATAGTTAATATTTAGAGGTAAATCTTCAATTATTCTCCGTTCTACTGTTGAAATAAATATTCGGTAGCAATTTGCACAAAAGTTCCCAGTAAATTCCATATTCGCGCTCAAATTAGCCATTTTCTTGCATAATTCTCCTATTAACGATTGATTTTTATGTCGTTAACTCTTACGACATTGAATTTTTTGGAATATTATGCTATAATTACTGAAAAGTGTGACACTCATCTGTCACATTTTGAAAATTGAATACTTTAACAGTTTTTCTGTTCTTTGCTGTTGGTTTATTTCTCATATCCTCTTGATTGCTCAATTGGATTTTTACGTTAGGTTAAAGTATATTAACGTAAAAATCTATTATATTTTCCCATCTTCAGTAGATAAGCTAAAATAATCGTCATTGTGCACAAAATTTTCGAATAGCAAAATTTTTGTAAAAATCAATCGCAAGTCATAAGACAAGAATTGCAATAATAATTGCTAATTCTTATAAAACAACTTAATATTTTTCCATCCGTATTGATTCACGGATGGTTTTTTTGAATATGTATTCTTTGTTGCGCTTCCGGGCAATATTTATGATAGAATAAATACAAAAAACTTAGAAATGAAAATTGACTTAATTACATGTGAAAGCGTGCGGGTATTCACACAATTTCTTATTGACGAGGAAAAATCATCAGCTACAGTTCAAAAGTATGTGCGTGATGTATTTTGCTTCATTGACTGGCTCGGAGAGCTTATGTTAGATAAAACGGCGGTTCTAAATTCTTAATCGTATCTTTGTGAAAAATGCGCACCCCGCAAGTGTAAATGCTGCCACGTCATCGTTGAACAACTTTTTTGAATTCTGCTGTAGAAGCGATCTTAAGGTGAAAATCTTAAAATCCAACGGCAGATCTTCATCAAAGAGAAAAAAGAGTTAACCAAACAAGAGTATGAGTGCTTACTCTAAGCAGTCAAGCACAAAGGTAATCGGCCACTGTATTTGCTGATGCAGACAATCTGCTCTACAAGAATTTATGTTTCTAAATTTCACCGTTTAGGCTATCTCTTGCGGTTGTTCGGAAATTAATTGCAAAGGAAAATATCGACGTATTTTTATTCGGAAAACACTATGCTTGGTATTGAAGAAATACATACGGGAAAAGGACATCAAAAAAGGACTAGTATTCATCATCCAAAGTGGAAAACTGCTTGACAGATCAAACATCTGGTCCGATATGAAAAAGCTTTGCTGCAGCGCGGGAGTTAACGAAAAAAGAAATTTCCACACAACCTTCGCCACTTATTAGCACGCACTTATTATCCAATTTCCAACGATATGGTCAAGCTCGCTATATTATCGGTCATTCAAGCGCAAACACAACTTGCATATATACCGTAGAAAGTGGTGCGGTGCACTCCAAGCAAATTCAGTGGATTGGTTTGTTACTCTGTTAGCCTTATCACATAATCAGAATTAATTAGTGAATTAAGCCCGCATATCAATGCCAATACATAACAAAAAAGAGTGCAATATCAAATTGCCGTAGATCGGTGATTTGACAGTACCCTCTTGATAAATTAACATAGCAAACAATAAATAAAACCAATTTCGCAAAGGAATTCATTAGCATCCTTTTGTGCATGCATTATATGATTTGTTTAATTATTTTGTAATGAATAGCTTATTATAAAATATTGCTATTATTTTCTATTTATTTGTGCTTTATCAGTTGAAAATCATGCTCATTTGTGCTATAATTAATTGATTAATAAATATCTTTCAGCTCCTACCACATAATGCCAGTTAAGTGGTTTTGTGGCCTTAATATACAATTAATAAATGGAACAGTGGATCTAACGAAAATGGATTGGTGAATAATAAGATGAGCATGATAATATTGGGCGTGTTTTCTGATCCATACAAAAATGTGTTAATTGTTGATGGAGAAATCAAATCATTAGAATTAAAGAATTATAATGGAGAAAATAATTCGGGGATAGTTGAGCAAGTCGATGATGAAACTATTATAGGTTTGTTTATTGATAATGCAGTTTTATATTTGTTAAAAAACAAAGACATTTTTGATGTCAAAAGAAACAAAATTAGCTGTACCAACAAATTTGTAGACAATAGAAGAATTTTTGAGTTGAAAAGCCATAATAGTGTTATTTATAGAAAAGAATACAATCCGCTGTGTTCTATGGAAGACTTGTTAATGGGTGAGTTGGAGGAAGATCGTGACTTCTTGTTATATTTATCAAATATAATATCACAAAATGATAGAGCCAAAGAATTCATTAAAGGGCACACATTACTCAATCGATGAAAGACTATCGATATATGATGTTTATTAAGATGGGTATATTTAATTGATCTATGTTCATTGAAATGAATATCCTACTCTTTTGTCTAGATGTATGTCTTGCTGATAACAGTATGTAATTCAACACATAGCTGATCGCAGAATCATTTGAGCTTTTATAAATTAATAAATAATAATTGAGGTATAAGACTTATGATTGCTATGACTGTAATCTTCGGGGAAAAACACTATTATTCTTCTTTCCCAAGAAATGTTATGCAAAAAGTGGGTTCAATAAATGAATCTGATATTATAATACATAGTTTACCGGTCCCTTTTAGTGTATATTGTGAAAAAGATAAAGTGACACTTACCTTATCAAACGGAAAAATAATCAACACTAATTTAGGAAAGATTATTATAGTGGACAATGACAGTAGACTAGCGTGCTATTTTTCTGAGTGCGATATATGTCCGGACAGTATGCTCCTACCACAGAATTGTGAAATATCAATTGGTCGGAGTAGTAACATATCCGATGCAAGCAAAAGGAATCATGTTGTAATAAATCTGCCTTTTATTTCATCTATACATTTCAAACTGATACGTAACGAAGGCGTTGTAACTGTAATTGATCAATCCAGCAAAAACGGAATTTATCTTAATGGGGCAAGGGTAGACAAAGCAGTACTACGCGAAGGGGATATAATATCTATTTATACTGTTCGTATCATCTATAAGAACAATAAATTGTTCTTTGAAAACGTTGGGAATTCACTCCAATTGCACAAAGAGTATTTGCCAAGTGATTATAAAGAAGCACCGCGAAAGTCTATGGATTCACAGTCATTCCTTTACAGTCGCTCACCTCGATTGGTTGAAAAAATCCAATCAAACGTTATTAATCTGGAGAAACCACCTAAAAATACTTCCACTCCACAGATTAATTGGCTCAGCGTATTGTTAACTCCGGCAATTACTATAGTACTTATGGTAGTATTGTCAGTCGCTATGAATATGAGTCCGGTTATGCTGATTATGTCCGGAGTTATGTCGTTAATTTCTGCAATTATTGCTATAGTCAATTACAGAAAACAAAAGGCAAGTCACAAGTTCGAAGATGAGCGGATTAAGACAAAGTATTGCAAATACTTGCAGTCAGTATCAAAGGAGATAGAGACCTCAAAAAGCCGGCAAATGCACGCCTTGGAATCTTCCAATCCATCGCCAAGAGCATGTCTTGATATTGTTACTCGCAGAAGCAGACAGCTTTGGGAACGAAATAATAACGATGAAGACTTTTTGGCAATCAGAGTAGGCTTGGGAACTGTCTCTGCCGCCAAGACGGCGACCTATCGTCAAGATCAAGTTGTATTAACCGAAAGCGAATTGGAAATTGAGGCAAAAAAACTAGCGCAAAGCAGCCTTTTGATTGAAAACGCGCCTATTCTTTGCGAGATAGGTGCTAACAAAAGGGTGGGAATAATCGGAAATCGTTCCGAAGAGATTCAGCTTGTTAGAAATATGATTATTGAACTTGCAACAGTTCATTCGTATGATGAAGTCAAAATCGTTGTGTTGATTCCCGAAAAAGAGCTTTCGGAATGGAGTTGGGTAAGATGGTTACCTCATTGTTCCGATAATGACAGAACAGAAAGATATCTTTTTACATCATTGGACGATGCAGAAGATACGCTTGATAATATTGCAACGATATTGAGCAAGCGTGCAGTGGAAAGAAAAAATTCATATTCCGACGTAAGTGAAGAAATAAATCCTCATTATGTTTTTGTTGTAGCATCTTATGGCGTTGTTGAGAAGCATCCAATCAAGAAGTATCTCCTCGATGATCTTGATATAGGATGCAGTTCTCTGTTTGTTTACGATAAAATGTCCGCACTTCCCAAAGAATGCAACGACATTGTTGAGATTGCCCGAGGAAACGGAGAATTCTTTAGTAAACAAAGCAGTACTCAGAAGACCAAATTTAAACCGGATAGCTTTTCCTTGAAGGAAGCGGACAACTTCTCCAGGTTACTAGCGCCGATTTACGTAGCGACGGACAATGGAGCGGCAACTTTACCGTCAAGTGTCTCGTTCTTGAGAGGGTATGGTGTAAATACCCCGGAGGAATTGGATATTGAGAAGAGATGGAAAACTTCAAAAACTTATAATTCTCTTGCTGTCCCAATTGGAATAATGTCGGGAGGAGAGGTTTTCCAGTTTGATATCCATGAGAAGGCGCATGGTGTAAACGGTGTTGTTGCGGGTATGCCGGGATCCGGAAAAACCGAAATGGTTCAAACGTGGTTGCTTTCCTTGGCGGTAAATTATTCTCCTAAAGACATATCTTTCGTGTTGATTGACTTCAAAGGTACGGGAATGATTGCACCGTTCAAGGGGCTTCCTCATGTAGCCGGCACTATATCCAACTTAGATACAAATATCGACCGTAATCTTATTGCTATCCGTAGTGAAGTTCATCGGAGAGAAACTCTTATTGACAAGTATAGTAGTTTTAATATCAAAAACATAAACGATCTAAACAAGGCGTGCGACCGCGGGGTTGTTAATGAACGACTGCCTATACTTATCATTGTAATCGATGAATATGCTGAATTTAAGTTGTTGTACCCAGATTTTGGTGCAGAAATTGATAGTCTTACCAGCAAAGGCCGAGCACTGGGGATGTTTGTTATTCTAATGACACAAAAGCCCGCCGGCGTGGTTAGTGCAAAATCCGAGGACAATATCAAGTTCAGATGGTGCTTACGTGTAGCGAATTACAATGCCAGCCGCGAGATGTTAGGACGCGGTGATGCGGCAAGAATCACCAATCCCGGTCGTGCTTTTGTTAAGGTGGGCGAAGATGACGTTTATGAGCAAGTCCAATCCTTCTGGAGCGGCGCTCCATATAATCCCGTCAGTTGTCAAAACAAGGGCAGCAATTATATGATCAGTAAAGTGCAGCTAAATGGCAAAAGGAAAGCTTGCGAACAAATTAATAAGCAGAAAGCGTCTGAAAGTAATGACATTGAGATAAGCGCAGTAGTAAACGCCATTATTGATTATTGCAGAGATAATAATATTTCTGAAGCGAAGCAAGTTTGGACAAAAAATCTTCCGAAACGAATAGATTTGTTTAGTGCTATAAACACTACTGCATTCAATGGAGAATATTGGCTTGATACGTACGGCTGTTCTGCTACTATTGGAGTTGTTGATGATCCCGGAAACCAATCCCAATATCCGTTGGTTTTGGACTTTACCAAAGTTGGTCATACAATAGTGTACGGCGCACCGGTTACAGGTAAAACTACATTGCTACAGACATTGTTGATGTCCGTTGCTATGACATATAGACCTGACCAGGTAAATATGTATGTTATGGATTTTGGTGGTTGGAATATGGGTGTGTTGCGCGATCTTCCTCATGTTGGCGGAATAGCCAATGATAATGACCCTGACCGTCTTAGTAAGTTGTCTGCAATGCTCTTGGATGCTCTGGAAGACCGAAAGGCGAAGTTCTCAAGTGCGGGAGTAAGTAATATTCTGTCTTATCATCGATCGACAGACGATAGTATTCCGTTCATTATTCTTGCTGTTGATAATTTTGGGCCGGTATTGAAGATGTATCCGGAACTTGAGCAACTCTTCGTCACCATTGTTTCCGTTGGAGCGAATTACGGAGTTTATTTGGTTGCGACGGCTTCGGCAATTAATGCAGTACCGATGAAGATTTCACAAAGCGTTAAAAACTCGATTGCTCTGCAGATGATCGAAAAAAACGACTATACATATACGGTAGGAAAAACAAACAGTCAGCTGCCGAATATCGTTGGTAGAGGCTATGTCAAAGGCTATCCTCCTCTTGAGTTTCAGACGGCGCTCCCCGGAAACGGTGCTGATGATAAGGCTGTTCACGATAGTATTTGCGAGATTGCTAACACAATGAATCTTAAGTGGACCGGCGACCATGCGGATATGATTCCGGAAATGCCTGCTGTGATTCCCTACAATAGCGTAAAGTCAAACGATATTTGCATAGGTTTATCAACCGAAAAAGTACAGCCAATCGGTTTAGATCCCGGTAAGCAGCATTATTTGTTGATTTCGGGAGTTGCGCAGAGCGGTAAGAGTAATATGCTGTGCGTTATTTCTAAGCAACTGAAACACAAGACTGGCGGAAATCTTTATGTGTTTGATACCAAGGGAGACGGTGCGTTATTGTTCAAACATGATGCAGACGTATATCTTAACAATGTAAAAGAAATTGATAATTTCATTGAAAGTATCCGTCCTGAATTACAAAAGCGCCAGGCGCAAAAGCAGTCAGATTCACGTGCGGTATTTTCGCCCATCATCATCGCGATTGACAACTACAGCGTTTTTTTCAAGGAAATCAGCAACGATAGTATTGCTAGATTATATGCCATTGTTAAGCTTGGCGCGGGTTTGGGACTGTATTTATTTGCTACATGCGA
Source organism: Eubacteriales bacterium (assembly GCA_045541375.1). Classification (GTDB taxonomy): domain Bacteria; phylum Bacillota; class Clostridia; order Oscillospirales; family CAG-272; genus CAG-390. The sequence continues at coordinate 27,083 of JAZQJB010000112.1, forward strand.
TGCTTATGAATTGACTTCGTTAATCAATAGAGGCGAAACCGTTTCGCTGGCAATGATCAAAGGCCAATATTCGGTTATGCTTGGCGGATGTATGAACGATCATGCTTCTATTCCTTGTAAAGAGTCTCTTTCACAAAAAAATGCAATGTTGAAGGAAGGCGAAGGATATCTTGTGAATAATGGAAAATGCATTTGCTTTAAAGCAATGAGTTCCGTAGAAGAGGTGACAAAATGAGACAATATTCATTTACTGCTAGCGAATTGTATTGCATGGCATACATAATGAATAAAACCAAAGTATACGGTGTTGCAGACGATATCGGATCTGATATAGAAATGTCGATCCATAAGATTATTGACACACTTGTGGAGAAGGGGATCGCCATAATTGATATTGATGGGTGCGTCTCGGTTGCGAATGATTATCGCGAAATTGTTGATTTTGTGTCCAATTGTCAGAATTGCATTACTATTAATGCACAGAAAAATACCGGGGCATCGCAGAGTATTATTATCTGGAAGTATAATTCGCGATATTTGATGGCAGAATTAGACTCCGATCGTTACATAATGGTGTCAATGGATGAATACACGCTGAAATCTCTTATCCACTCGTTTCTCCCGATGAGTGAATATGAAGCACAAGTTGATAATGTGATAATACCTTTGGCGGAATTAATCAAAGTTAAACGAATGTGCAACGATGAAGCACTGTCGGATATCGGTCGTATGCTCAAGCAAATCGGTGTTGTTGATGAGATAATTATAAAGCTCATTTCCGATGGCTTAATGGAAAGTGCAGATTATTTAGGAATACTACATATGGATTTGAATATGGGAGAATGCCAAAAAGAAGAAGTTGCTTTTCTATTCGACCAAAATGTGATTCTTGAAATAAACCAGTCTGTTGTAAACTTTCATACATCTGTATGCTTTTCCACTAGAACAGCAGAGCAAGCCGAGAAAACAGTTTTGAGCATTGTTGACGCTTTTATAAATGGGTATCCGAAAGGAGCAACAATATGACTGAAGAAGTTGTGGTAACATTGTGTTCAGAAGAATATAGCTGTGATTACGTTCTTCCGGCAAACGTAAAATTGGATGAGCTGTATCCAAGGCTTTTAAAGGTTTTGCAAAATGAAATAAGCGGAAAGTTTAAAGATTGGGAAGAAATGCTGTTACAGACAGAAGAAGGAGCACTACTGGATCTTTCGGCTACATTGTATGATTATGGAATATGTAGCGGATGCTACTTGACTATTGTACAAAAGAGGTAGAACTATGAGCGTGGATAAGGAAAAAATGTTGGATACTTCCAATGATTATGTCAAGATTGTCTCATCAACACAAAGCGCTTGCGACAAAGCATCTCGAGCTTTAATGACGGCAGAATACGAATTATCCTCCAGTTGGAGTGGCAAGTCGGGCGAAGCCATGAAACAAGCAATTTCTGAAATGCGTAAAGAAATCAATATGATTTCCGTGCGCCTATCTTCATTAAAAGCCAAAATGACAGTACAAGCACAAAATATATATAATAGTTGGCAAGAAAATGACAATCTTCGATAATAAGGAGGATGATGAAATTGGCAAAAGATATTTATGTTAATAATTCTGAAATTCCTTCCAACTCGATTAAACAAGCCGAAGATTATATGAACACGGCACTAAGAACAATTCGCGAGTTTGATCAATCGCCTATATATTGTTCTTCTGAAGGATATTCAAATTTATATACTGTTGATGTTATGGATGAGGTGGCAATACTGACATCCAAAATAGCCGAAGTGTCGAATAAGCTCGAAAGATACTATCATATACTCAACGTAGGCCCAGAGCAATTAGTGGAGATTGACTACAGGTATAAAAACGGCGTGCCAAGCGGGAGTAATCCCCAGGGGTATTTGTCAAGCGGTTTTGAACCAACCAAACTGGGAACATTGGGTATGCTCACCGGTTTGTTTTGCTCAAATAAAAATAAAACTTCTGCGGATACAACAGTTAATCTTTCGGCACTTAATGGCGGTGGAGGCGCTTTGAGCGGAGGCGGTGGCGGTAGTCGTGGTGCGAATAACCCGGCGTATTATGCCAACCTATATTCCGCAGGCGGTGGAGGCTATTCCAAATTGGCAGGAGGCGGTGGCGCTTTTGGTGGTAGCGGAGATATTGAGAAGGGAGAAAGCTCCGGGAACTATTTGGTTGATTCTTGGAATGACTTCACGTACGGATATGGCGTTGTTAAGGACAAATACAACAATCTGGATGATTCGGAAAAGAAGGCTATAAAGAAGATCAGCGAGGCTGTTTTAGGTGAGGATGTCAATAATGCTGTAGAGATTGCGGATGATATAGTAACGGGCGATGTTTCTTGGGATACTGCTGAAAAGGCACTCGAAGCCATGAAGGTGGAATCTACCACTGTAAACGTTATCATCAAAACCTGTGAAACAGTAATTAATCCTACGGGTAATATGAAGACTCTTATGGACGGAAAAGACCTCTATATGGATCAAGCTGTAAAAAAGTTATCTAACGGAGATATTGCGGGAGGCTTGTCAGACTTGGGCAATTCTGCAGCATGTGGCTTGAGCGCAATTGCGTATGGCGTAGGAGAAGTATCTACTGAACTGGTTGCAGAAGCAGTTGACGGTGTTGCCAAAAAAATTACGGCTCCGTTGGATAAGGTGAGCAAGATTATTCCCGGTAAAGCGGGAAATGCTGTGAAAAGCATTACGAGCGGAATCAAAACAGTTACCGGTGCGGTATCCGGTTTCCTAAAAAAATTATTGTAGGAGAGTGTGATATGGGTTATAATACGTTGCCTATTGGCACTGTTATTGGTATGAATGAAAACAAATATATGATATCCGGTTATACTTTTAGTGACACAACAGGCAAAAAAGAATTAAACTATATTGTTTTACCATATCCTCAGGGATTTATCAATGCTACATCGGTGCGAGCAATTCCCGACGAAGGGCTTGAAGTGTTAGCCATGGGATATGATTGTGAGATATACCGTGTATTAGCTGATTATTATAATAAAATCAGAGAGATAGCTCAAAGTCTGACAGCTGAGCAGATGAATGCATATTTGCAGCAAGCGGCAGAAATTAATAAAAGGAGATCGTCGAAATGAATGAACTGTTACCCATTGGAAGCGTGGTTAAGCTAAAAGGATCGCCAAGCCACCTGATGATCATTGGTCACGGATCGATACAATCCGAGGAGCAGACTCATTACGACTATCTGGCAATAAACTATCCCTTTGGATTGGGCGATAGCATGGATTCGATTATGTTTGACCGCGAGTCCATCGAATCTGTCTTGCATAAAGGCTATGCTGATGAAGAGGCAGAGGTATATTACAGAGCCGTTGATAAAATAATCAAAAAGATTTAGTACGCAATTTGTAGCATAATGCTTTGGAATAAGGAGGTATAACCGTGGCTTTTACTGATGTTGAACTGGCTATATTATCTCAGTGTGCCTATAAGGATTATCCTAAAGACAACGAATCCAAGAATCTTTATGATTTTGTAAATTCAGAAAAAATGCATAAGTATTTGAAGGGAGAACTAGGTGATGCTTATGCAGGAGCTGTAAAAGAGTTTACTGAGAAAATCAAGGATCAACCATATGAAATTGTAAGATCGGTTGATAACGACCAAACGGGTTTTGCTGCTATAGCAATTAAAGATCCAAATAACGAGATTACAGTAGTTTGCAGGGGAACAGAGTTTGAGTTTAGCAAAGATGTGATAAAGGACCTTTTTGCCGATGCTCTGTTAATAAATACACTTGAGAGCAATCAGCAGGCTTCGATGCGCAAATTTGTAGCAGATTTGGAAAACGATGGTCATCAAACGTTTAATTTTTCAGGTCATTCCCTTGGAGGAAACCTTGCTATGTATGGTGCTTTGTGTCTTAACGATAAAAGCAAATTGGAGCAAGTGGTTACATTTAATGCCCCAGGGTTTAATACTGCGTTTTTGACAGTGAACAAGCAAAATTTTGAAAATGTGTCTTCAAAGTTTACCAACTATCAGAATGAGCGAGATTTTGTTTCCGAGAGCTTTGATGTGCCGGGAAATGTTGTGGTTTTGGAAGGAAAGGAAACTAGCGAATCAGACCCCACGGGGTGGTATTCACATTCCCTGAATAAACTTAGAGTTGGCGCAGAAGGCAATACCTATAATTTTGTACAAAACAAAACAAGCAAAAAAAATCGCACCTTTTTGGGGGATATCTTTAAGGGCGGTACAATTATAACAAATGGTGCTACAACTACAGGATTGGTAGGTGCATATTATGCATCGCAAGTGGGAGTAGCTGTCTCCAGCAGAATAAGTATTACAAGCGCTTCCATAAAGGTGCCCGTGGATACTCTCCGGGATTGTGCAAGAAAAATGCAGGAGTTGGCTGACGAAAACGTAGCGATATTTGACAGATTGTATAATACGCTTCAATGTCTTGAGGGTAGTGGTGAATGGACCGGCGCCTCAGCAAGAGCCGCTATCTCTGCTACGGAGAATAACAAGAAAAAGTATAGCGAAGCAATCAACGAATTGAATGAATTGGCAGATTTCGTCCAAAAGTATGCTTGCGAGATATCGGCCAAGGATGAAGAAATTATGCGAAAGATCGCATCCGCGTGATTAAGCGAGGTGAAATCAGTGAAATCGGTAAAATCAGCAGATTTTTCAATGGATTATTCAGCTTTAGAGTCTTTGGTCTCCGAAGTTAATTCCCTTAATGAAGATTTCAAAGAAATGTGCGCCGAATTGGATTCTCTTGCTCGGTCCCTTGAGGGAATCTGGCAAGGCAAAGCCCAAGCGGAGTTCGCAGAATCTTACAATCGGTTGCGACCTAAACTGGATTCGATTAGTTTGATTTTGAAGAAATACTCTGACGAAATAACAAAAGCTGCTAATAATGAAATTGGTTTAGAAGGACAAAGCAGCAACTTGATGAATCATATTGCGTTTTAATCATTTTAAATGTGAAAGTAATTATTAAATGTGCTGTGCGTAATATGGTGCGGATATATCACTTGAAAAAATTCTAATCCACACGGAGATAAAATGATGTCAATAGATGCCAGAAAACAGACTCTTTGTAGACAATCCATAGGCCTCCAATACACCAAGAATAGTGACTATATGTCTTATTCAGTAACCGGGATTGGTACTTGCACAGATAAAAATATTGTTATTCCTCCTACGTACAATGGACTGTCGGTTACAAGTATTGAAAAAGCTGCTTTCAGAGGTTGTGCAAATCTTACAAGCATAACAATATCGGATGGTATTAAATGCATTGGAGATAATGCTTTTGTGAATTGTGAAAACCTCGCTAGCATAGCAATCCCACATAGTGTTACAAGTATAGGAAAATGTGCGTTTTCAAACTGCTGGAGGTTAACCGATATAACTATACCAGAAAGCATTACAAGTATAAATGATAATACTTTTGATTTGTGCGCAAATCTTACAAGTGTAGTTATCCCGAGCGGTGTCATTAGCATTGGTGAGAGATCATTCCGCAATTGCAGAAAGTTGAATAGTATAGCGATTCCCGTATGCGTTAAAAGTGTTGGAGCTTCAGCTTTCCATCGCTGTGAAAATTTGAAAAACGTATATTATTCTGGAACAAAGTCGGATTGGGTATCAATTAATATATGTTCTGATAACATTGAACTGAAAAAAGCAAAAAAGCATTACTGTTGTTGTTTAAAATGCGGCTCGCAGATTCCACGGAGAGATTCCTTATTTTGCCCTTATTGCGGAACTCAGGTTTTTAAAGAGATCCATAAAGACCCATCAGCTGTGTTTCCAACAAAAAAGATTTCTCGAACGACAAAAAAAGAAAAAAACGCAAAAAAACCGTTATACAAGTATTGGAGCTTTTGGGTTATTGCTATTATTCTTGCATTCCCGATATTATTTCTTTTGTCGTTTGACGACATATCCCTTGGATTAAAATTGTTTGGCGGATGTTGGCTAGAATTGATGTGTGTCATTATCTGTTATAAATTTAAATTATTTTCTTGGTTAGTAGAAGAAAAGAAACGAGCCGAAAGAGTACAAATAATAAAAGCACTTAAAACGGAACAGGAAAATCAGCCTCACCAAGAAGTCAATCACAAAACATATCCACAGATTAATATACAAATTGAGAGGCTTATGACATCTCAATTCCCAGCTCTATATCTTAAACATAATAACGAATTATATCATGATACATATAAGCAAAAGTTAGAGGAGCTAGGATTCAACGAAAAAGATGTTGAAAAAATGTTCGAGTTTGAATGTGATGTAATACGCAAATATGGTAAATGGTATCTTACGGATGAACATTTTACTAAATCGTGGTTGTTTAGTTTGCACGAACCATTTTTCAAGCAATATCCCCAAACCAAAGAAGATATTTTGAATGAAAAGTATCTTACAATGAGTGAATTATGTAAGCTGATTGATGAAGCTGAATGGCATTTTTGGAATAGCCACGAAAAAGAATTGCCTGATGGAGTGTGGGAAGAAATCTACGAATGGCGTTTAGGTGGTTATGGCGCAAAATATGCCACAACCTATTTTGAAATGATTGAAAAAGAAACCGGAATTTCATATGATAATATTGGTAAACTATGCGCTCTGCAAGGAACCCATTTAAATAAGTATAAATGGCATTAGATGTAATACATATTACGTGATTCTAACAACTTTTTTGGCATCGAATAAAAATACGGGAGCATTAAAGTGAAAATTTCAAAAATTGTGATAACAGGCGGTCCGTGCGCAGGAAAATCAACTGCTATGAGTTGGTTACAAAACGCATTTACACAAATGGGATATACAGTGTTATTTGTTCAGGAGACCGCAACGGAGTTAATAAGCGGTGGCGTGGCTCCGTGGACTTGCAGAACCAATATTGAGTATCAGAAGTGTCAGATGAGGCTTCAGATTGAAAAAGAAAAAATATTTCAACAGGCTGCTTACGCTATGTCCTCGGAAAAGATCCTTATAGTTTGCGACAGAGGAACACTTGATAATAAAGCGTATATGCAAGATAATGAATTCGCCGAGATTGTTGATTTTTTGGGATCAAACGAAGTCGAACTCAGAGACAGCTATGATGCGGTTTTTCATTTGGTTACTGCTGCAAAAGGTGCCGAGGATTTCTATACTACTTCAAATAACTCTGCACGAACTGAAAATTTAGAGGAAGCAGCAAAGTTGGATGATCTGCTTATTTCAGCGTGGACTGGCCACCCGCATCTGCGTGTAATTGACAACTCAACTACCTTTGTGAATAAAATGGAAAGGCTTGTTGCAGAAATTGCATGCTTTTTAGGCGAACCCGAGCCTTATGAAATTGAAAGAAAATTTTTAATTGAGTATCCTGATATTGAATGGCTGGAAAGCACACCTTCTTGTCAACGCATTGAAATAATACAAACGTATTTAAAAAGCGCTACTGGAGATGAGGTAAGAATCCGGCAACGCGGTGCTAATGGGAATTATATCTATTTCCAAACTACAAAGCGAAAGATATCAGATACCAAACGGGTGGAAATCGAAAAACGCCTTACTCAATCAGAATACTTGAATCTTTTATTGGATGCAGATACAACCAAAAGGCAAATTCGCAAAACAAGATATTGCCTTACATATGATAATCAATATTTTGAAATTGATGTATATCCGTTTTGGGACGATAAAGCAATTGCCGAAGTTGAATTAAAAAATGAAAATGATACAATAAGATTCCCGGATAAAATCAAAGTAATTAAAGAAGTTACCGACGATGAATCGTATAAAAACGTATCATTGGCAAAGTTACAATAATATATGTTAGTCGATAATTATTTGTAGCTATACGTCGGCACAACACATCAACATTTAAAAATTAATAATCAAATTTAATTTAAAACTTTTAGAAAGAAAGGAACAACAAAAAATGGCAGACATCATTATGAACTATGCAAGCCTTGAGGAGGCTGCAAAAAAAATCGAAACAGCAGAGAACGAATTGCAGAATTTGATTGCATCTCTCAGCAGTGTAGTTTCAACACTTGGCGAAGGTTATTCCGGTGAGTCTTACAATGCATTTTTGAATGCTTGGAACGAATCTAAACCCACAATGGAAAGACTCAAGGAAGCGGTTGGAAACTTTGCACCTGCTCTCAGAACCGCAGCTAACGATCAGCGCGAGTTGGATATCCAAATTGGTAAAAAAATGGGTACCCTAGGCTTCTAATTGCCCTAATGAAAGTTGAGGGAAACGACCAGTTTCCCTCAACACAGTTGGAATATATACTCGGGAGAGAGTGTAATGAAGTATAAGATTGAAGCATCCTGTGGATGCAATATGGGAAAGATCCGAAAGAATAATGAAGATAATTTCTTCTTTGACGGCAAGTGTCTTGAAGCGGATAATGACGGACTGAAAAATCCTGTTTGTATCGAAGACCCTCTGAAGAACGGTCTGTGTATTGCCGTGTTTGACGGTATGGGTGGTGAGAATTACGGCGAGATTGCCGCGCACTCTGCCGCAAGAAAAATGCAGCAAATTCAGAGAACACTTGCGGATTATTTTGTTTCAGAGAAAAAATACTTGTTGAGGCTATCAACTCAACTTAATGATGCGGTAGTACAAGCCAAAAATGAGCTTTGTACGGATAGAATGGGGACAACGATAGTGGCGCTTTATTTTTCATCGCGCCATGTATATGTTTGCAATGTTGGAGACAGCAGAGCGTATCGTCTTCGTGACGGAGAATTCCAGCAGATTTCTGTGGATCACATTGAAAAGCGTCCCGGAAGAGAGCATAAAAAAGCTCCTTTGACACAACATTTGGGTATAGATCCCCAATATATGTTGATTGAGCCACATATTGCGAAAGGTATTTTGCAATCGGGAGATATGTATCTGCTTTGCAGTGACGGTTTGACCGATATGCTTACTAATTTTGAAATTTCCGATATTATGTTGAAGAGCGAGAACACAGAAACTTGTGTTAGTGAGCTTATTGATAGAGCTCTTGAGCATGGTGGTCGTGATAATATAACTGTAATAGTATGTAAAATCATTTAAGAGAGGCAAAATGATGAACGATACATTTAACGTAACGTGGCCCGGCTGGGAAATTGTCCGAAAGATCGGTAAAGGCAGCTTCGGCACGGTATATGAGATCCAAAGAGACGTCTACGGCGATATCGAAAAAGCGGCATTAAAGGTTATTGTAATTCCGCACAGCGAAGATGAAGTGGATTATCTACGTTGTACGGGTTTAGATAATGCCAGCATTACTCAGACGTTTCACCAACAGGTTGGAGATATAGCCAAAGAATATAAGCTTATGGTGCAAATGCGCGATAACCCCAACGTGGTGCGGTGCGACGATTTCAGAGATATTCAGCACGACGACGGATTGGGATGGGACATCTATATCAAAATGGAACTTCTCACTCCTTTGATGAAGTCCTTGGACAAGGTCTCGACAGAAGAACAGATAATCAAACTGGCAAAGGACATATGCAATGCGTTGATCACATGCCAGGATAAGAATATCATCCATCGCGATATTAAGCCTCAAAACGTTTTTGTTGCTGATAACGGTAATTTTAAGCTTGGTGATTTTGGTATAGCTCGTACTATCGAAAGAACAACACATGCCACCGCAGGAATAGGTACGTATTCTTATATGGCCCCCGAGGTCGAAAAGAGCAAGCCTTACGGAAAAACGGCAGACATTTATTCACTTGGCCTTATGGTGTATTGGCTCCTTAATGAGCGCCGTGCTCCTTTTATGCCCTTGCCTCCCGACACACCCAAGTACGGTGATGAAGAAAAAGCGAGACAGCGCCGCTTCTCAGGAGAACCCCTTCCTCCACCCAAGCATGGTAGCAAAGAGCTGAAAGAGATAGTTCTCAAAGCGTGCGCATACGATCCTAAGGACAGATATCAGACTGCACAGGAAATGTTGGATGCGCTTGGCGCGATAACTGATTCTGTTATACCGTTACCGCTTCAGGAGCCCGATCCTTTGTCCGAACCAAATCCCCCCACACCAGATCCACCGACACCGATACCCAATGAAGAGGTTGTTGACGATCCTGAACCTATTGAGGATGATCCTTCTGGAAAAACGGTTGGACCTGTGTGGGATATTATTGAGGATGATCCTTCTGGAAAAACAGTTGGACCTGTTTTTGATGTTCCGGAACCGACGCCACGTCCGGAACCGGAGCCTTCGCCTGTTCCGCAACCGGAACCCTCTCCTGTTCCACCACCGGAACCAGTACCCGAACCTCAGCCGCAACCTACGCCTTCACCTGAACCCATATCTGCGTCTGCTCAAAAAAATAAAAACGCCAAAATTATGGCGATTACTGCCGTTATTCTCTTGGTAGGCGCTGTGATAATTTCAGCAATAGCATTCAGACACAGATGTGAGTATACAATCAAGAAATCTGATAGTACCAGACACTGGCGTGAGTGTGAGTGTGGGGAAAAATGCAATATAGAAGCTCATACGTTTACATCAAGGTTTGACTATACTAACCACTGGCTTGAGTGTGATTGTGGAAAAAAGAACAACATTAAAGCACATTCCTATGGCGAATGGGAATTTTCATCAGCAGAGGTGAAAGATATAAAACCTTGTTCTGACTGTGGCTATAAACAAGAAAAAGATCATGTGCATAATTATTATATAACTCATGGCGGAGGGTCATATCATTGGCAAGTTTGTAGCAGTTGCGGCGAAAATACTGACATCGAAAGGCATTCCTTTGGTTCTTGGGTAGTTGTAAAGGCGGCTACGGAAAGTTCCACCGGTACGCAAGAAAGAACTTGTACTATTTGTAAAACATACAAACAAACCGAAACCATACCGGTAACGCACACTCATAGTTATACAAGCGTCTGGATTTCCAATGGCGATTACCATTGGCATGCGTGTAGTTGTGGAGCTAAATCAAATATGAGTACGCACAATATAGGAAGTTGGACTGTTACTACTGCCGCTACTTGCTATGCGACCGGCACACAAAGCAGAAAGTGTACCACTTGTTCTTATATCCAGACGCAAACAATATCTAAAAAAGATCATACCGAAAAAACTCGATCAGCTGTTGCAGCTACTTGTACCAGTAGTGGATTAACGTCGGGAAAGTATTGCTCAGTTTGCGGAATCACTACCGTAAGTCAAAGCACTGTTCCGGCAAAGGGACATAATTATACTTCAGGTAAATGCACTCGCTGCGGTGAATTGAAGCCTTCTGAAGGCTTGAGCTTTTCGAGTAACGGAGACGGCACTTATTCTGTTTCGGGCATAGGTACATGCGCGGATAAAAATATAGTTATTCCATCTACTTATAACGGAAAAAATGTTACTAAAGTTGCACGTCATGCGTTTGAAGAATGCAAGTCAATAAAAAGTGTGGTAATTCCGAATAGTGTGACGAGCATTGGTGATTGTGCGTTCAGTGGTTGTACGTCGTTAACAACTATAATGATTCCAAATAGTGTGACAAGCATTGGTTATAGTGCGTTCAATGGTTGCACGTCGTTAACGAGTATAACGATTCCGAAGGGTGTGACGAGCATTGGTAATTTTGCGTTCAGTGGTTGTACGTCGTTAACAACTATAACGATTCCAAATAGTGTGACAAGCATTGGTTATAGTGCGTTCGAGGGTTGCACGTCGTTAACGAGTATAACGATTCCGAATAGTGTGACTAGCATTGACTCTGGTGCGTTCAATGGTTGCACGTCGTTAACGAGTATAACGATTCCGAATAGTGTGACTAGCATTGGCAGTGGT
>JAZQJB010000113.1:0-7314 GCA_045541375.1 Eubacteriales bacterium
CTACTGCTGGACTGGCGAAGAATAATTCCCCGTTTGCCCTCAGGCAAACCTACTAGAAATTACTAAAGGAGCAACTTATCATGGATCATAAGAACTCTTTCTCTGCCAGCTATGCTGCCGCCGGTGTGGATATTACAGCCGGCTATAAGGCAGTAGAGCTGATGAAGAAGCATGTTGCCCGCACCAAGAACGCCGGCTGCCTGGACGATGTAGGCGGCTTTGGCGGCTGCTTTGGCCTGAATCTGGCGGGTATTTCCGAGCCCGTTCTGGTTTCCGGCACCGACGGCTGCGGCACCAAGGTCAAGCTCGCTATCTTGATGGACAAGCACGACACCATCGGCATCGACGCCGTTGCTATGTGCGTAAACGACATCATCTGCTGCGGCGCAAAGCCTCTCTTCTTCCTTGATTACATCGCTTGCGGCAAAAATATCCCCGAAAAGATCGCCTCGATCGTTGGCGGAGTTGCCGAGGGTTGCGTTCAGTCGGGCGCGGCTCTCATCGGCGGCGAGACCGCAGAGCACCCCGGCATGATGCCCGTCGAGGATTATGACCTCGCAGGCTTCGCAGTCGGTATCGTTGACAAAAAGAAGATCCTCGACAACACCAAGATGAAGGCGGGCGACGTCGTTATCGCTCTTCCCTCCACCGGTATCCACTCCAACGGTTTTTCGCTCTGCCGTAAGGTCTTCGACATCGACAACAACAACCCCGAGCTCTACGTCCCCCGCGAGGAGCTTGGCGGCAAGACCATCGCAGAAGCCCTCATCGTTCCCACCCGCATCTACGTCAAGTCCATCCTTGCACTCCTTGAGAAGGTTGATGTCAAGGGCATCTCCCACATCACGGGCGGCGGCTTCTACGAAAATATCCCGAGATCGATCCCCGCAGGACTCGGCGCAAAGATCGACAAGAGCGCCGTCCGCATCCTTCCCATCTTCGATATGATCGCAAAATGGGGCAATATCCCCGAGCGCGACATGTTCAACACCTACAACATGGGCGTCGGCATGAGCGTTGTAGTCCCCGCCGATCAGGTTGAAACCGCCCTCGAGATCCTCAAGTCCCACGGCGAGGATGCCTACGTCATCGGCGAGATCGTGTGCGCAGACGAGCTTTGCGGAGAACAAATTGTAATAGAATAACTGTGTCTGCGCAAGTGTAAAGTGAAAAGTGGAAAGTGAAAAGTTGTGGTAACTTTTCTCGCTTTGCTCGAAAAGTATTTTAATAAAAATGAAAATTTCCGAGCGAAGCGAAGGAAATTCTCCTTAACTTTCCACTTTACACTTTCCACTTTTCACTACAGCGTATCTCGATCGAGAATGAGATAACAACACAAAAATTAAATTGGAGTACAAACAATGAGCAGAACAACCAAAATCGCCGTCCTCGTCTCCGGCGGCGGAACGAATCTTCAGGCTCTGATCGACGCCGAGAAGCGCGGGGAGCTTGGAGCGGGCAAGATCAGCCTCGTTCTCGCATCCAAACCCGGCGTTTACGCGCTTGAGCGTGCGGCACAGAACGGGATCGACTCCGTCGTTCTTCCCCGAAAGGATTACGCCGACATCGCCGCATATTCGAAGGCTCTTGCCGAAACGCTGACCGCGGCAGGCATCGACCTCGTCGTGCTCGCGGGCTTCCTGACCATCTTTGACGAGCAGGTCTACGCGGCGTTCCCGAACCGCATCCTCAACGTCCACCCCGCGCTGATCCCCTCCTTCTGCGGCAAGGGATTTTACGGCCTCCACGTTCACGAAGCCGCGCTCGAAAAGGGCGTCAAGGTTTCGGGCGCGACGGTTCACATCGTCATCCCCGAATGCGACGCGGGCCCCATCGTGCTCCAAAAGGCAGTCGAGGTAAAGCAGGATGACACTCCCGAGACCCTCCAGCTCCGCATCATGCAGGAAGCCGAGTGGAAGATCCTCCCCGAAGCCGTCCGCCTTTTCTGCGACGGAAAGATCGAGGTTAAGGGTAATAAGGTGTTAATAAAATAACAATTCTGTAACGCCTAGTGATAAATATAATATGATGCTTATTTTATAGCAGAAAGCTTTGTTCGCACTCGCAAAACGGGGTGCAGGGGCGGAGCCCCTGCAAACGTAACGATGTCATCCTGAGGGCGCGTCCGCAGACCGCTTGGCGCCCGAAGGATCTCGTGCCGACCGAGTTGTTCCTCGGGCGGCGCGGTGCCATAACGAAGAAGTCTGCTGTGAACCAAAAAACAAAATTATACCACCAAATGTAATCACTATGGACACAAAAACATATTACGTTTACATTGAAGCAAACAAAAGAAACCGCGTTTTTTACGTGGGCATTACAAACAACATAATTCGCCGCGATAAGGAACACGAAAACAAAGTACACGAATTCGGATACACCGCAAGGTATAACGTCAACAAATTGGTGTACTATGAAAGATACCACGACGTAAATAAAGCAATAGCAAGAGAAAAATCCCTCAAAGGGATAAACAGGCAAAAGAAACGCGATCTCATTCGTGCGGTCAATCCGAAGTATGATGATCTGAGTGAAGCTTGGGCGCGAGAATTTCGCACACCGGCGGGTGCAGAACAGACCACTTCGTAATGGCACCGCGCCGCCCGAGGAACAACTCGGTCGGCACGAGATCCTTCGGCAGCCAAGCGGCCTGCGGGCGCTGCCTCAGGATGACATCGTTCTTCTTTTGCAGGGGGCTGCGCCCCCTGCACCCCTGCTTGTTTTGTTATCCACCCCCCGTATTAAATTTTAAGGAGATAAAAATGAAGATCTCATCTATCGCAGAAGAACTCAACTCCCTCGCTTACCACGGCAGGGGCATCATCATCGGCAAGTCTGCCGACGGTAAAAAGGCGGTCACCGCTTACTTCATCATGGGTCGCAGCGTCAACAGCCGCAACCGCGTCTTCGTCGCAGAGGGCGACGCTATGCGCACCAAGGCTTTCGACGAATCCAAGATGGTTGACCCGCATCTCATCATCTATTATCCCGTCCGCGTGCTCGGCAACAAGACCATCGTCACCAACGGCGACCAGACCGACACGATCTACAACCTTATGGACAAGCAGATGACCTTCGAGCAGGCTCTTCGCACCCGTGAATTCGAGGACGACAAGCCCAACTTCACCCCCCGCATTTCCGGAATCATCCATTGTGAGGGCGGCGCGATGAACTACGCGATGTCCATCCTCAAGAGCGCAGAGGGCGATGACTCCTCCTGCGAGAGATTTACTTATGCATACTCGAACCCGATCGCAGGCCGCGCAAAGTTCATCCACACCTACAACTGCGACGGCGATCCCCTTCCCTCCTTCGAAGGCGAGCCCAAGACCCTCGAGCTCCCCGACCTCACGATCGACGAGCTGACCGACCTGATCTGGACAAACCTCAACGAGGACAACAAAGTTTCCCTCTTCGTCCGCTACATCGACATCACTTCGGGCGAAGCGGAAACGAGAATTGTGAATAAAAACAATTAATTTTATTCATATCACTTGATTTAATTCACAGCAAACACCATCATTGACCCGGCTACGCCGAGGTCCTTCGACTCCGCTGACGCTCCGCTCAGGATGACAGCGAAATATAATTATTATTGATAATTTAATATGCGGCTCGTAAATTCGTTTTAAGCTATAAGTGTGTAAAGTTTTATTACGAGATACTATTTATATTTTCTATTCAAAATAATATTACGCTGTCATCCTGAGCGGAGCGTCAGCGGAGTCGAAGGACCTCGGCGTAGCCGGGTCAACTAAACAATCTGCTGTGAACAACATCAATATAAACTAAGAACACGTTTATCGCCCCCTCGCACAAACAAATATAATAAAATGAAAATTTCCGCCAAGGCGGAAATTCACCATAACTTTACACTTTTCACTTTTCACTTTACACTTATTTTGAGGTATATATTATAATGAAGACTTTCGAACTAAAATACGGTTGCAACCCCAACCAGAAGCCGGCTTCGATCTATATGCACGACGGCTCCGATCTTCCCATCGAGATCCTTTGCGGCCGCCCCGGCTACATCAATTTCCTTGACGCTTTCAACTCCTGGCAGCTTGTCAAGGAGCTCAAGGAAGCTCTCGGACTTCCCGCAGTAACCTCCTTCAAGCACGTTTCTCCCACCAGCGCGGCTGTCGGCACCCCTCTTTCGGACAAGCTCAAAAAAGCTTGCTTCGTTGACGACATCGAGGGTCTTGACGACTCGCCCCTTGCTTGCGCTTACGCAAGAGCGCGCGGCGCGGACAGACTTTGCTCCTTCGGCGACTGGGTCGCTCTCTCCGACGTCTGCGACGTGACCACCGCAAAGATGATCGCGCGCGAGGTTTCGGACGGCATCATCGCTCCCGGCTACGAGCCCGAGGCACTTGAAATTCTCAAGGGCAAGCGCGGCGGCAACTACAACATCGTCAAGATCGATCCCCATTACGTTCCCGATCCCCAGGAAAAGAAGCAGGTCTTCGGCATCACCTTCGAGCAGGGACGCAACAACTTCAAGATCGACCGCGAGCTCCTCTCGAACATCGTCACCGAGAACAAGGCTCTCTCCGAGGAAGGCGCGCGCGACCTCATCATTTCGCTCATAACACTCAAATATACACAGTCGAACTCTGTCTGCTACGCAGTTGACGGACAGGCAATCGGCGTTGGCGCGGGTCAGCAGTCGAGAATCCACTGCACCAGACTCGCGGGCACCAAGGCTGACACCTGGTTCCTGCGCCAGCACGACAAGGTACTGAACCTTCCCTTCCGCGACGATCTCAAGCGCGCCGACCGCGACAACGTCATCGACGGCTACATCAACAAGAACGAGGAAGACGTTTGCGCCGACGGCATCTGGCAGAAATACTTCACCGAACAGCCCGCTCCCCTCACCGCAGAGGAAGCGCGCGAGTATCTTGACTCCATTTCAGGCGTAGCCCTCGGCTCCGACGCATTCTTCCCCTTCTCCGACAGCATCGAGCGCGCAAAGAAGAGCGGCGTTTCCTACGTCGCCGAGCCCGGCGGCTCGATCCGCGACGACGCCGTAATCGAAGCCTGCGATAAGTATGGCATGATAATGGCGTTCACCGGAATGAGATTGTTCCACCATTAATGGTGGAACAAATGCAAAATGCAAAATGATAAATGCAAAATGAAGGATAATTTCCTTCGCTTTGCTCGGAAATTTTCATTTATTAAAAAATGCTTTTTGAGCGTAAGCGAAAAAAGCTACCTCAATTTTGCATTCTGCATTTTGCATTTTGCATTCAAAACTCCCCAACAAAATTCAGAACAAGGAACAAAATTCTATGAACATTCTCGTCATCGGCAGCGGCGGCCGTGAACACGCCGTTATCAAGTCGATCAAGAAAAATCCCGCCGTCGAAACGGTCTGGTGCCTGCCCGGCAACGGCGGCATCGCAGCCGACGCTGTCTGCGTTGACATCGGCGCGAAGGATATTGACGGCATCGTGAAATTTGCGTCCGAAAACCCCGTTGACTACGCCATCGTCACCCCCGACGATCCCCTCGTCCTCGGTTGCGTTGACGCGCTTTCAGCTATCGGAATTCCCTGCTTCGGCCCCGACAAAAAGGCGGCGATCATTGAAGGAAGCAAGGCTTTTTCCAAGGATCTTATGAAAAAATACTCGATTCCCACCGCCGCTTACGAGATCTTTGACGATATGGACAAGGCGATCGCCTATCTTCAGGACAAGGAAATTCCCATCGTCATCAAGGCGGACGGACTCGCGCTCGGCAAGGGCGTTATCATTGCCGAGACCCTCGCCGAGGCAGAGGACGCGGTTCGCTCGATGATGGCGGACAAGGTCTTCGGCGCTTCGGGCGACCACGTGGTTATCGAAGAATTCCTCACCGGCCCCGAGGTCTCCGTGCTCGCGTTCACCGACGGCAAGGTCGTTGTTCCGATGGTATCCTCCATGGACCACAAGCGCGCGCACGATAACGATGAAGGACTCAACACCGGCGGCATGGGCACGGTTGCGCCCAACCCTTACTACACGCAGGGGATCGCCGACGAGTGCATGAAGACGATCTTCATCCCCACGATGAAGGCGATGAACGCCGAGGGACGCACCTTCAAGGGTTGCCTCTACTTCGGTTTGATGCTGACGCCCAAGGGTCCGAAAGTCATCGAATACAACTGCCGCTTCGGCGACCCCGAAACCCAGGTCGTCCTGCCCCTTCTCGAGAGTGATCTTCTCACCGTTATGCAAGCGGTCACCGAAGAACGCCTTTCCGAGATCGAGGTTAAATTTGCGACCGACAAATCCGCGTGCTGTGTAATCATGGCATCCGCGGGCTACCCCCAGAGCTACGAAAAGGGCTACGAGATCACCATCCCCGCCGACCTTTCCGACAGCGTATACGTTGCCGGCGCGGCACTGAAGGACGGCAAACTCGTCAACAGCGGCGGCAGAGTCCTCGGCGTCACATCGGTAGCCGACACCCTCCCCGAAGCGATCGCGGCTTCTTATAATAAGGTAGGAAAAATTCATTTTGATAATGCTTACTGCCGTAAGGACATTGGTCAGAGGGCATTGAAGGCGCTTGAAAAATAATCAGTGAAAAACGCGAACAGGAGGCAACAATGAATTCTTTCAAAACAGTAACGTCACCGAAGAATAAGATCATTACGTTTTCAGTCACGTGTGCAATTATGTTTGCTCTTGCTTTTTTGGCGCTATCAATCACTGTTGCATTTTGGCTATTCTTAGAAATAGTAATTGCAGCAATTTTCACAATTCTCTTTTTCAGAGTTAAAAAAGCTTATTTGATCATTGAGTTTCAAGACAAATTACTGATATTGCATGACAACGGCAACGGTAAAACCTATCAGGTTGATCAGCTAACGGTTGCGGATTTTGAATTCAAGCAAACCGAAAAACAAAAAGCCTCGAACTCCGGCAATGTCAGAATGGTAAATTATCCGCTATTTATGATGTATGACGTTCAAAATTACAGTGAATTCGAAGCATACGTTCGCAGTAATTTCAAATAATTATTCAGAACGCTGTACTATAAAGTCCGCGCTCTAAATTAAAGCCCGCCCGCTTGCGGGAGGGTTGGGTGGGTATACAGCTTACCCAAGCGAACCCTTTATGCCGCATTGCGCGACCAAAGGTCGCGCGGGGTGAAGGAGCAAAAGTACTTGCCTTCGGCAAGTTGCAACTCTTGCTTGTCGGCTCCCGCCTCCATTTTCCTTCGGAAAACCGCAAGAGCTACTCTCCCCTAAAGGGAAGATTTTACTCCTTCCGGAATGTCGGCGGGGCGCCGCCATTCCGAAGCACAAGGAGGATTTCG
>JAZQJB010000114.1:0-4176 GCA_045541375.1 Eubacteriales bacterium
CGACCTCACCATCAGCTCCATCAAGAGAGATATGGGTACCGACCGCCGCGTAAACATCAACGGCAAGGGCTACACCCCCCAGGAGATCTCCGCAATGATCCTTCAGAAGATGAAGGCTGTCGCAGAGGCATATCTCGGACAGAGCGTAAATCAGGCAGTTATCACAGTTCCCGCATATTTCACCGACGCACAGCGTCAGGCAACCAAGGACGCAGGTAAGATCGCAGGTCTTGAGGTTCTTCGTATCATCAACGAGCCCACCGCAGCTGCACTTGCTTACGGTATGGATAAGGAAAACGATCAGAAGATCATGGTCTTCGACCTCGGCGGCGGTACGTTCGACGTATCCCTTCTCGAGATCTCCGACGGCGTTTTCGAGGTTCTTGCAACCGCAGGTAACAACAAGCTCGGAGGCGACGACTTCGACCAGAGAATCATCGATTGGATGATCGACGAATTCAAGAAGGAAAACGGCGTTGACCTTCGCGGCGACAAGATGGTCGGTCAGAGACTCAAGGAGGCAGCAGAGAAGGCAAAGATCGAACTCTCCGGTATGACCACCACAGAGATCAACCTCCCCTTCCTTACTGCAACCGCAGCAGGACCTCTCCACTTCACAGCAACTCTCACTCGCGCAAAGTTCAACGAACTCACCGCAGACCTCGTTGACGCAACCATGAACCCCACCAAGCAGGTTCTCTCGGATGCAGGTCTTCGTCCCGCACAGATCGACAAGGTCCTCCTCGTCGGCGGTTCCACCAGAATCCCCGCAGTTCAGGATGCAGTCAAGAACTTCATCGGCAAGGATCCCTTCAAGGGCATCAACCCCGATGAGTGCGTAGCGATCGGCGCGGCTATCCAGGGCGGCGTTCTCGGCGGCGAAGTTAAGGATCTCCTTCTTCTCGACGTAACTCCTCTGTCTCTCGGCATCGAGACCCTCGGCGGCGTATTCAACAAGATCATCGACAGAAATACCACCATTCCCGTAAAGAAGAGCCAGGTATATTCCACCGCTGATAACAACCAGACTCAGGTTGAGATCCATATTCTCCAGGGTGAGCGCCAGATGGCATCGGGTAACACCACCCTCGGACGCTTCATCCTTGACGGTATTCCTCCCGCACCCCGCGGAGTACCCCAGATCGAGGTAACTTTCGATATCGACGCAAACGGTATCGTTAACGTAACCGCGAAGGATAAGGGCACCGGCAGAGAACAGCACATCACCATCACCAGCTCCACCAATATGAGCCAGGATGACATCGACCGCGCAGTTGCAGAGGCTGAAAAGTTCGCTGAAGAGGACAAGAAGCAGAAGGAAGCTGTAGAGACCAAGAACTACGCTGAAAACCTCATCTTCCAGTCCGAAAAGACTCTCGGCGAGATAGGTGACAAGGTCTCCGAGGCTGACACTGCACCCGTTAAGGACGCAATCGAGAAGCTCAAGGCAACCGTTAACACCGGCGACGTTGATGCTATCAAGGCTGACACCGAGGCACTCCAGCAGGCATTCGGTAAGCTCTCCGAGAAGCTCTATGCAGCTCAGGGCGGCGCACAGGGTGGCGATCCCAATATGGGCGGCAACCCCGGTAATATGGGCGGCGACGGCTACTACAACGCAGATTTCGAGGATAACTCGGATAAATAATAATTAATATTTGGTGGGAAGGGCGCAAAACGACGCTCTTCCCACAAAGCAGTATTTAAATACATCAAAAAGGCAGACCAATGGCTAAAAGAGATTACTATGAGGTGCTCGGCGTAGACCGCAGCGCCGATGAAGATACAATAAAAAAAGCATACAGAAAGCTTGCAAAAAAATATCACCCCGATATGAACCCCGGCAACAGCGAGGCAGAAACGAAGTTTAAGGAAGTAAACGAGGCGTATGCGATCCTGTCGGATTCCGAGAAACGATCGGCTTACGATAACTACGGTCACGCGGCGTTTGAAAACGGCGGCGCAGGCGCGGGCGGATTCGATATGGGCGATATTGACCTTGGCGACATCTTCGGCAGTATGTTCGGCTTTGGCGGCTTCGGCGGCTCTTCGCAGAGAAGAAAGAATGCTCCCCGCAGAGGCGAGGATATCGGCTACGCTATAAGTGTCACATTCGAGGAAGCCGCATTCGGCGTCAAGAAGGAGATGGAATTTTCCCGTATCGCAAGATGCTCCGAGTGCAACGGAAGCGGATCGAAGGACGGCAAGACCGAGACCTGCTCTTCTTGCGGAGGAACGGGTCAGCGCAGAGTTATGCAAAGACTTGGCGGTATGTCCTTCCAAAGCACCGTTACCTGCGAAGCCTGTCGAGGAACGGGTAAGATCATCAAGGAGCCCTGCCCCAAGTGCCGCGGAAACGGTATGACAAAGCAGCAGAAGAAGATCACCGTCACAGTCCCCGCGGGCATTGACAACGGCGGTCGCATCGCTATCCGCGGAATGGGCAACGACGGCGCAAACGGCGGCCCCGCAGGCGACCTTATCGTCGAGGTAAGAGTCAAGAATCACAATCTCTTCGACCGCAGAGGATATGATATTTACTGTGACGTGCCGATCACTGTCGCAGAGGCAACTCTCGGTGCCGAGATCGACGTTCCCACACTCGAAGGCTCGAAGAAATTCACCATCCCCGAGGGAACACAGACCGGCACATCCTTCAGCCTTCGCGGCTGCGGAGCTTGCCGTCTTGAGAACCCCGACCGCCGCGGCGATCTCATCTTTACCGTAGTCGTTGAAACACCCAAGGGACTCACCTCCAAACAGCGCGAGCTTATGCGTCAGTTTGCCGAGGCTTGCGGCGAATCGAATTACGGCAAAAAGCAGAGATTCTTCAGAAAGAACAAAAAGAACGAGGACTAAATCATGGCATACGAATATTCGGATTGGACACAGATCAGAGTTACCGTCAAGGTCAACGTGCTCGATAAAGTCGTTGCGATCATGTCAATGATCGACCCCAACCTTATGATCGAGGATATGAGTGATTTCCAGATCAACAACCGCTACGGCGAGCTTGTTGACGAGGCTCTTCTCAATGCCGACAAGACCGTTTCGAGCGTTTCCCTCTTCCTTGCCGCAGATGCAGACAGCGACGCAACTCTCGCCTTCATCCGCGAAAAGCTTGCTGCTGAAGCCATCGAGGCAACCGTTGACGTCCGCGACGTAAACGAAGAAAGCTGGGTCAACACCTGGAAGCAGTATTATAAGCCCCTCCACATCGGTAACCGCACCGTGATCGTCCCCAAGTGGGAGGAATACGAGCCCGAAGAAGGCGAGATCGTTGTCCGAATGGATCCCGGAATGGCTTTCGGCACGGGCTCTCACGAAACGACAAGAGGAATTATTCAGATGCTCGAAAACTGCATTACCGACGGATGCACCGTGCTTGACGTCGGATGCGGAAGCGGCATCCTTGCGATCTGCGCCGCAAAATACGGCGCGGGACTCTGCCGCGCTTACGACATCGACCCCATTGCAGTTGAGGTAGCCGCAGAAAACGCTATCGAAAACGGTTGCGAGATCGAATGCGCCGAATCAGATCTCCTCGCAGGAGTCAAGGCAGAGCAGTATGACGTCATCTGCGCGAATATCGTTGCCGACATTATCATCCGTATGGCTCCCGACGTCGGAAAGTTTATGAAGGATACATCCACCCTCCTTGCCTCGGGAATCATCACCGAGAGAGCAGAAGAAGTCACCGACGCCCTCGAAGCCGCAGGACTCTATATTGTAGAATCGATCGAAGATAACGGCTGGTGCGCGCTTGCTGTTAAGAAGTTGATTAAATAAGTGGACAGTGGTTAGTGGACAGTGGACAGAAAGATGCGAGTTATATATATAATTTTGTGCAATGCGTTAATAATTTCGTAAAGCAAAAAAGCAAAACAAGTTAATAGAGAATCTCGGATATTTTGAAGCCATAAACTTCTTAATATCCGAGATTTTTTGCATTAAATTATCTGCTTAACAATGGACGACAGCAAAAATTGAATTATCATTCGCATCTTTCTGTCCACTGTCCACTAACCACTGTCCACTTGAAAAGCCGCCTCTTGCGAGACGGCTTTGATATTAGTCATTAACAAACTCGTCGTAAATAGCCTTCACGGTGACCTCGAAATCGCGTTCGTCAATGCCGAGAATGATGTTGAGCTCGGAGGAGCCCTGGTCGATCAT